>NZ_AYLO01000089.1 GCF_000496735.2 Methyloglobulus morosus KoM1 | reverse complement strand
ATTCAGTTCCATTCGTTCTTGGTTTCGATATCAAGAAACAGTTGCCGTATTGAACTATAAGCCAGATGTCAATTTCACTTCAAATCCTCTGATACCTGAAATGGAAACTTGGGCAACACCTCATACCCAACATCCCAAACACAAGTTTTGATTTCACTGCTTTCAATCAATGCATTTAGATCATTTCTGTAGGTTTCACTGGCAGTAGACTGACAGATGAACAAAGCAGTAGTCATTTTGTCTTTATCCGCTAAAAGTAAACTTGCCGTAGGAACAGTTGAAGGCAAGTTATAACGCAAGCATTTGATAAAGCACTGGTTGGCTTGGGTCAATGTGTTAATCAACCTAAGTTCATCGGCATTGTCATAGGGTATCCAATGTTCAGTCACCGTCATCAAGGCGATTTCTTCAAAGGAAGGAATGCCAGAATCATTGATCCCGAACGTCCCGATAACCATCAAATGCCCGTTCACATTGGCCGACCATATCTCAATTTCAACATTGAAGCGTTTTAATAGGCGGTGATAAATGTCATCGTTCAACATAATAGGAAAATCCGGCAAGTGCTTGACAACCATTTTGTAGCCAAATCTGGCGGCAGTGATTTCTTTCCCCTCGCCCACCATAAGCATAAGCTGCTTATGTTTATTGTCACCGTTTCTTAATGAATGGATGGAGGCAAGCCGTCTTTGGGTAAGTTCGTCCTTTTGGTCAAGCTTAAAGGCTTCGGGGATATAAACCAGCTTATCTAAGGAGATGTTTTTTGCCGTTTTATCTTTGGCCGCTTCATAAAGGTATTTACGGATGACAAACCAATTCCGTTTGCCTGCCATGCCAGGTGACCATTTATTGAATCCGGCTTGTTCCCACAGGTAATGCAACGTACCCCGCAAGCTCAGTTTATTGCCGTCAGTCTTAACGCTGTTCATTTCTTCGCCGTTGCCCGTAGGGATTGTCTTTGTTGGACCTTTCGATAAGGAGAATCCGAACTTGAGCGCTGTCAAGCCATCTCCGCTATTTTCCTTAATGGCCGATCCCAGCACTTGCCCCAATCCAGACAATCCTGGCGGAACTTCGTAAGAGCCGCATTCAAGGTCGTGGTCACTTCCGGTGTTGGGCATACGTTTGACTATAAATTGATCATTTACTTTAGCGATATACATTTCAACGGGCGGCTGTTTGCAAGGGCATAATGGCCGTATCTTTTTGGGGTAGGCTCTTCTTAAGGACGCTTGAAGTCCTTCGCCGTTCGCCTCTATCTTCTCGCCTTGAACGATATAGTGTGCTGACATCGGATTACCATCCTATTATGGCTGGTGTTTCCCCAAACGAGCCGCGTTGTTTGAATTGAAGAGGATAGGCCTTAAGGTTATCGAAGCCATTGACCTTAATTGGTGCAGAATATGCTGAGAATGGTTCCTGGATTTGATCGGATTTCACTTGTTTAACTGGTCGCGCCTTTTGTGGCGATGAATTGACAGTTATTCCAGGCGCAGTTTGTTTGGCATCTAAACGAGAAGCAATTTTTGCTGCACGTCGAATGAGGTTTGATCGGTAGACACTGTTGTAATACGGTGTCCTGGAATGGTAATTCGCGGCGCGTTGCCAAATATCCCCTTGGTCGTTATGAATATGACCTGCAATCCGCCATCCCGCCAGGTAGTAGGGATAACAGCCTTTGGCCAATACATGGTTTACGTTGATGCCATAGGGCCGTAAACCGGCCAGGGAAACCGTGTTGAATTGCATCACCCCATAATCATACGTGCCATTAATGTTGCGTACTTTTTGCCCCGGCTTGCCGCCTTCCTGTTCAGCGACAGCCAGCAAGACTAAGGGAGGAATGCGGTAATGGTTCGCCGCTTGGATTGAGCATTCGACCCTTTCTTGTTGATAATAGGCTGGAACATCGGCTTGCATGGCTTGCTTACCCCATTTTGGTTTTCTTATCGCGGAAAGCAGCGATTTCAGCATTGAAATTAGGCGTTTCTTTACTTGTTTTGAAGCCTGCACTTTGCTGGGCTAATGCCCCCGGATTTGCAATCGCCGTCGCTAATTTGCCGCCGAAGGTGTTTTCACGGATATTCTGCTTGGTTTGGGCGATTTTATCTTTTGCCAACTCGCCAATACCTCTGGCTAAGGCTTTGCCAAACGATTCTCCACCGCTTTTTTGGCTGGAAACTGATGAAGACGGTCTTGAATTACTGGCTTGTTGTTCAGTCTGGTTTTCACTAGAAGTTAATGGGCTTGTATTTCCAATACCACCGATGCTGCCAACCGCATCCCCCATCGCCGATGCGAGTGAGTTGCTTCCTGAATTATTGGTATTGCTTCCGCTATTTCCTAACATGGATGACGTGTTGGAAGCAGTTTGGTTATCTCCGCTTGAACTCTTCAGGGCTGCTTGAAGTGCCATAACACCACCTGACATTGATTGTGCTGTCGATATAGCCGCTTGGGCGGCTTGGTTGGCGACCGCTGCGGCTGTTGTGGCACCGGCCAGCAATGCGCCCGTTCCTGCCTGCCCAATATGGCCAGTATTGATATGCCCAGTGACGATGGAAGACACCATTGTTGGCACTTTATTCGCTAAGCCGTATAAAACTAAAGTGGCGATTAGAATCACCCCGAGTTCTTTCATCACAACTTCTGCCGACATCAAGTTGATCAGGTCGGCAATAAAGGATTGCCCTATTCCCACCACCAGCATCATGGTCATTAACTGGGCTCCCACCATTAAGACATTTTTGTAAAAAGCAATTGCTATATCAGAAGTCCATCTTGAACCGCCAAACCCCAAAAAGAATATTCCGGCATAAGCTAAAATCCAGCCAGCAATATTGAGCAACATCATATTCACGGCGATCAAGCCAAATAAAAACAAGATGACGAGCCCAATAATCATTGAAATGATGGCCTGGGATATCGCACCAACGGAAAAATCGGTGACATCCACGATCTTTTGAAAAAAATCCAGTCCGGTATTTAAAATGCCAACCGGTTCCAAGCCCTTCACATTGGCTGCTTCACCCGCGATCCCTTTCAGGGAATTGATAAATGCCATCGCCATTTGTGGGCCATTATCAAGCAGCCATAAATAAAAGCCGGTGAATCCCAGAAAACGAATCAATTCGACAAAGAAATCTGAAATATCCGCTTTTTTGAGGGCCAAAATGCCAAAGGTCCACACCATACTGATCAGCGTCAAGCCCCAAAACAGTTGGTAAGCATGGGTTTTAATTGTCTTTTCCCAGCCTGCTGCAGAGGATTGGTATTTACCCATCACAGTATCAAATACCCCACTATCAGGGGTAGCAGCCAGTACGTCATTGGAGGTTAGAACCGCTGACAGCAATAAAATAAGCACTAAGCCAGTCCGTAACGTTTTCATCTGACCACTACCAGGTTTTACCTTTCGATAATTTGTAGCTGCCGCTTTTAAACTTATTCATTTTTGATGCGGGAATTTTTAGTTGGGCTTGGGCTTTACTGGTTGACACCCATTGGGCAATTAAGGCATTTTGTTCGGCTTGGGTTGCTTGGATGCTCTTAAGCAACTCAAGCAGTTTTTTGTTTTCATTCGCCTCTACTGTGGTTGCTGAATTTTTGTTCAACAAAGTGTTTAAGACCACTTGGTTTTGCCGCTGCTGTTCAATCAAGATTCCCATGCCTGACAGCATCAAACCCATCAGCAGAATGACCAGTGCTTGAAATTTGTGTTGACTGATTAACGTAAGGAGATTCATATCGTCACCATGTTTTCGGTTTGGATAACTGGTAGTTACCGCTTTTAAATTTGTCTATTTTGGCTTGTTGTTCTTCAGTAAGTTGAGTTTGCTGCAGAGCCTGCTCTGGAGGTCGCTTATTAACGACCACCAAGATGGCTATCGTTAGTATGATTACCGTAAAGATGGAAACAAACCATTTGTGGTTTATCAAGAATGCTAATATTTTCATAAGATCACCATGTTTTGCCTTTGGATAAATTGTATTTACCACTCTTAAACTTTTCCTCCAGTGCTATCGCCCTGGCTTCCTTGTCGTTTTGTACGGCCATTTGGGTCGCCAAGGCATTTTGTTGGGCGATTAATAACCCACGGATTTGCAGCAATTGGTTAGTTTGTTCGCTGGCCAATTCATTGGCGGCTTGCAGGGCTTGTAAGCGTCCGGTCGAGGATTGCGCGGCCTGTTGCAATTGCCGTAGGTGTGCCGAATCTTTTTGCAGGCTTTGCTGTTGCAGGTCAACACCCCTGAACAGGGCATCATTGGCTTTCTTTCGGGCTTCCGAGCTTAACCGGTCAACCTCAGCCAATTTAGCAAGGTCGGCAACGGTACAACTGTTAGCGCCAATACAGGGCAAGTTCCGGTAATAGTCGATCACCTGGAATTTTCCGAGGAAGTTGTCGAAACTGCCCAGTTGGTTTTTAAAGCCGTCTATGGTATTGGTGATGCCCAATAATTGCGTGATTGTGCCTTGGGCATCATCCCAACTGAAACGGGTCAGTTGCTTAGTGTTTTGCACCATGTCATCCAGCTGCTGTTTTGCCGTCATCAATTCGCGTAACTGGGTGGTGTATTGTTCAACCTGCTTGAGTTCTTGGGTCACCTCCGATATTGCAGCGGTAATGTTTTGGGCGAAGTTGCTGGGATCGTAGACAATATCGCCCATGCCAAAAATGGCGTATGCCGGTGCGGTCATGATAAAAGTCATCAGGAATACTATTTTTTGTAAGGTTTTCATCAGTTCACTCCTGTAGCGAATAATCAAAAGCCTGATACGGCTTGTTGAACGCGAGGTCTTTGGTGACCACCACGTTAAAGCGGAAACCGGGGCGGATTTCCAAGGTGGGGGCAATATTGAGGTTTTTGGCGATCATTTGCGCGGTGACTTGCCCCAATTGCTGGCCTAAAGCCTGGTTTAAGGCGCCGGCGGTGGTTTGCTGATTGTAATATTGACCATTGTTGCCCCCTGCGTTGTTACCGTTTAACTGCGACAGAGAGGTGGCGGCAATCACTGCAGACATCAGGAACGCCGAACCGAAAGTCCGGACAAAATGGTGGTTGGTTTGGTCGTTAAAGCCGGAATAGCCTGAACTGTCTGCCCCCGGCATTGCGCCAATGTCCAGGGCTTTACCGTCAGGTAATATGATCCGCTGCCAAGCCACCAGTAATCGTTCCTGGCCATAAGCGATATCGCTGTCATAACTGCCGACCAATCGTGAACCTAAAGGGATCAATAAATGCCGTCCGGTTGCCGTGTCATAGACGTTTTGCCCCACTTGAGCGACGATCTGGCCAGGACTGTCGGAATTGATGCCGCCTATTAACGTGCCAGGAATCACAAATCCGGCACGTAATTCATACCGGGTTTCAGGCGGCTCCAATTGTGTAGGCAATTGCAAGCGGTTTGCCCCATCCAGGCTATCGAAGGCTTGGTAACTGCCAACATTATTGGCAATGCCTGGTCCCGATTGGGATGGGAGTATCCCCGCGGCCTTCAGTGAATTGAGGGTTTTTTGATAATGTTCGATAGGGTCTTTCGAGGAAAGGCTGTTCCTGTCTATTTCCCGTTTTATGCTGTCGAGTTGTTCGGCTAATAAACTCCCTTCTTTATGGATTTCACCAGTCGCCAGTGCAACTTGTGATTTGGAACTGATCGCCGCCTTGGTTTGCTCCAGTTTGGCACTGCGAAGCTCTTGAAGCTCAGCCTCCAAGGCTGCCTGTTTTTCATCTTTGGCTGGAGTATCACTGGGTGCCGGTGGCAGTGGTGGCGCTGGAGTTGCGTTAGCGGTTGGCGGTGGCAGCTTTTCTGGCATGGCAAGTGGTGGCGTTGCCGAAGGAATAAAACCGGTCCGGTGCGGGCCGACTATTTGGCTGGCTAGGTCTGTCGATTCGCTCGGCTTTTGTAGTTCATCCTTTTCCTGGCGGAGTTGGTTTTGGCTCCGGTGCACCATCACCAGCATCATGGTCAGGACAAACACCACAGATACCGCGATGACAATATACAGTGGCACGTTATTGACCCGGCGAACACCCGACCCTACTTCAAGGTCGTCATCCAGGTCGAAACCGTCAGGATCAGACACGGTGCCTTTCATTGGCGGTACGACCAATAGTTCGGTTTCGTTAACTCATTGGCATCGTACAGTCGGCTCAATTGTTTCTCGCCAATCGTCAGCGTCAACCGGTAATAGCCATAGTGCGACATGTCGTTCAAGGCATCCAGGACGTATGACAGTTGTTTGCCCCCAGAGTTAAGGTGGGAATTAGAATCCTCTTCGGTTTCATGCAAGGCGTAACCACTTAGACGAAGCTGGTTTCTAAACTTGGCATCAAACAAACTTTTTCCAGACGATTCCAGCACAAAATGGGTTTGGGCGGGCGGATATAAACTGGCCAACTGTCCCGTTGCATCGTGGGCGATGGTGTTAACTGCGGTTTCCGGCAACGGTGGCATGATGGGGTGTTGGGCACAGCCGGATAGCAATACTACCAACAAACAACCTGCACTGAGTAAGACCGGTTTCACGGTTGATGCTCCCGTTCGATAGTGATCTTATCCTGGTCACTGCCAACACCGGCCACCAGGATCACTTTATCGGGCAGGCCATCGACGATAAAACGGTTCGATTGAACTCGGTAATTGACTAGGACTTGTTCATCATCGGCAAACAAGCCGCTTTTTTCTCGAATCGCCAATAAGGTCGGTGCTTCAGTTTGTGACAGGGTTTCCGGCATTTGGATGATAGTTTTTGATCCATCGTTAAACACCCGGACCGGTTTCCAGGGGGCATCGCCGCTGACAGTGTAGGCAAAGTTCAGGTTGCTAAGGTATTCGCCGGTTTCCGGCAGGGTTTGTTGCTCTTTTACTTGTTCAGCCCGCTGGTGAAGGTGCTTCCATTTGTCCAGGGCTTCTTCCGGATACACAAAGGACACTTGTGCCATGTATTCGCTACGATGTGAGCGCAACTGGATGTTGTATGTACGGCGGTCCGTGGTGACCACCATGTTGGTGTTGAGGTTAACCGACAAGGGTTTAACGATAATATGCTGGATTTCGTTGGCTCCACGCCCGGTGACTGCCGGTTCTAATAACCATCTTGCGGTATCTCCCATATTAACGCCTGATATTTGTTCACCTTGTTGCAAGGCGATGTCACAGACTTGAAGGACAGCACAAACGACCCGGGGTTGGCTTGCGCCAAAGATAAATTGGATAAACCCTTGTTTGCCTTGGCTTGCGCTGACTTTATTATGTTTGCCAGGATTGCGCCATTGGTTGCCTATTTCTAAGGCTTGCTTTTCCAAGGGCGACAACACCGGGTTTTGTTCGCCTAAATAAGCATCGGGTAGCTTGCCATAATCGTTGATGGTTTCCGGTGGCAAGGGCGGTAAGCCAAGGTCTTTAGCCCATGAACTTAATGGTGTTATCGACAATAGCAAAAACGCTGTAAAACAGGACTTATTAACCATCAGGGTTGCCCTCCTAATTGCTTGCTCCAGGAGAAATCCTTGACATAAATGCCCAACGGGTTTTTAAACAGTTGCTCTTCGGTAGTTTCAGGGATGGGGGCTACTAAATATACTGTGACCAACGCCCGCCACTTTTCCGGTGGCTTGGTTTCAAATCCTTGGCGGTCGCGGGTGGTTTCCGTCCATTCGACTTGCCAGGATTCATCGCTTAGGGGCAGTGCCGAATCGATTTGCACCGATACGCTTTCCTTTTGCGCCCTGACAAAGGGCGTGGATTTATCGCTGCTGTTGTACCACTGGTTCATTTTTTCCATGGCAGGGTCATGGTGCGTAATTGAGGCATAGACCCGATAAATGGCATCGGACTGGAGCTGGGCGTCCGGGGTCACTAGTCGGGCATCGCTAATCAAGGAAGCCAGCCGGGCCCGAATGACCAGTTGTCTGTTGGCATCGTTAAGCCCTTCGGCTGTGCCGATAGCCAAAGGTTGGCCAAGTTTATCAACCTCGATAATATGTGGTACGAACTTGGTCTGGCTACCGATGTAAATGATGCCGCCGACTCCTGCCAAACCGACCAACAAAGCCAATAACGCCAGCAGGATGATGGTTTGCCGCTCCACCGCCAGACTTTTGATATTGTCGTTCCAGGATCGTCTGGCATTAAAATACGGGTTTTCGGTGAGTTTTCCGCCCTGTAGGGTTGGAGAATTCATAGGCTTTTTGATAAAAACATTCATGAGACAGCCTCCTGTTTGACCAGCAACTGTTTGTGGTTGACTTGTTTACGCACTAGCCATTCATCAATCCACTGGTCACCGAATTTAGCTTCCAGTTGTTTAATGGCCGCCACCGATTCTTTGTCAGAGGCGCCGACAAACGCCAAGGTAAAAGTTCCAATGGCCAGATCGTACAGTCTGCGACCTGATTCTGAAACGGTGTAATATTGGCGTTTGGGGACGGCGGTTGCCAATATCTCGATCTGGCGGTTATTCAAGCCCATGCGCCGGTACAAGGCACTGGTGTCCTCGTCCCTGGCATAAAGGTTGGGCAAAAATAGCTTGGTGGCAGTGGCTTCCAGGATGGAATCGAGGATGCCTGAGTTGGCCGCATCGGACAGGCTTTGAGTTGCCATCAGCACGAGGCAGTTGGCCTTACGCATCACTTTCAGCCATTCCTGGATTTTGTTCCTAAAAACCGGATGGCCTAACATAATCCAGACTTCGTCCAGGATTATGGCGGCAGGCTGACCGGTCAGGCTAAGTTCAATACGGCGGAACAGGTACAGCAAAACCGGCAAGGCGTAGCGGTCGCCTAAACTCAACAAGGTTTCGATTTCAAACACCGTCAAATCCGATAATTCCAGGCCATCGGTTTCGGCATCCAGGAGAGTACCCATGCTGCCATCTACCGTATATTGCGCCATCGCCGCGCGGATTTGTTCATCCTGAATGGTCACCGTAAATTCAGATAGAGTTTTAGAACCGCTCTGGTGCATGTTCAATATCGCCAGGGCGATTTCATTACGTTGGTCAGGGGTGGTATCGACCCCGTTCAACGCCAGCAGAGTGTCAATCCATTCCATTGCCCAAGCCCGGTCGCTTTTGCTGTCGAGGAATTGCAGGGGGCAAAAGGCAAAAGTCTCGTTATCGGCAGCAATATCGAAATGCTTGCCGCTAATGCCACGGGTGACTGCCCGGATAGCTGCCGTCAGAGGGTAAAGTGACATGCCCTTATCGAAGGCAAAGATCGTCATGCCTTGGTAACGGCGCAATTGTGCCACCAATAAGGCCAAATGGGTGGATTTACCTGAACCGGTGGGACCGAACATGATAGTATGGCCGACATCACGGACATGCAGGTTTAACCGGAACGGGGTTGAACCATGGGTGACACAGGACATCAACGGCGGCGAATTCGGTGGGTACAGCGGACAAGGACAGGTATTCAACCCCGTCCATATCGAACTGCTCGGCATCAGGTCGGCGAGGTTGAGGGAATTGACAATGGGGCGGCGGACGTTTTCCACGGCATGCCCCGGTAAACTGCCGAAAAAGGCATCCATTGCATTAATGCTTTCTATCCGTGCCGAAAAACCCAGTTTATTGATGAGTTTTTCGACGAAGCGCTGGTCTTTGAGCAGTTGACCACGGTCTTCATTCATCAAGACCACGACACTGGTATAGTAACCTTGTCCTACCAAACCACTGTTGGTCTCGCCAATAGCCGATTCCGCATCGGCCACCATCGCGGCGGCATCCTGGTCGACATGGCCGGAATTGAGGTTAAACACCTGGTCAAAAAAGCCGCGCACCTTTTGCCGCCATTTCTTGCGGTAGCGTTCCAGGTGGGCGACCGCCTCATGGGTATCCATAAAGATAAACCGGCTTGACCAGCGATATTCAGAATTGATTTCGGTCAAGGCATTCAACATGCCGGGGGTGGAATCAAAGGGGAAACCGTCAATAGCCACCACTCCAATAAAGTGTTTACCGATTTTAGGGATCACGCCCATCCAGCATTCCTTGCCGCCAATCAGTTTATCCAAGTAAATCGGATTATTTGGTAATTGAATAGGATGGCTAAGTCCCGTAACGCAATAATGCAGCCAGCGTAGAAAATCATGCTCAATCCGGACACTTCCATCTTCTTGGACATGCGTATTCCCCTTTAATCGATTGAGCGTAAACGCCAAAGATAAGCGCGATTCCAGGCTTTCACACTCATGCCGGAACGATTTGATTAAATCCTGGGTGAGTGCGGACTTGTCGGTCTTTTTGCTGTCGTCGTCAAACATCAGTTCGACGAGCTTTTGCTGCGCCAATAAGGGTGGAAAATAGGTGGCGGTCAGCACAAAATAACCCTCGTACATCGTGCCGATATTTTCAAACAATCGGCGACGTTCTTCGTCGATGGCTTCGGTGATCAGGTCTGGGAAATGTGAAGAGGATTTATCTGAATAATTCGTCGCCACCCGGCGGACGGCATCAATATGTAACACCCAGCCATTCCCCAGCTTGGCTAAGGCGGCATTGATCCGTAGCCGAACCGCCTCTTTTTGTTCGTCGGTGCTACTCCCCGCATCGGCACATTGGAAAATCCAGGCCATCATGAAGGAGCCATTTTTGCACACCACCACATCGTCAGCGACCAAGGCGGAATACATCAACAGATCGGCAAGACCAACTTCTTTCGAACGATGGCGTTTTAAGCTGGCTTGGCTATTCAAATCAAAGACCTGTTTGCCCAGAGTTGCCAGGAACACCAATCCCAAGGCCGCAATTCCAATAATAAGCGGGATCATCGGTAACACCTCCCTTGGCTGTCGGTGTTATCTCTAAATGGCGTGCTATGTGCCGGGTAATAACGTTTATACAAGCGATGGCGCAAATATACCCAACGCAGCTTGGGATCAGATTTTGCCATCAACCGAAGCGCGAAGATCGCCCCGAACCAGATAAACGTTCCCACAAAGAAGGCCGTCCATTCTTGGGCAGTAATAACTAAGGCAAAGGCACATAAGCCGGAGAACATCACCAACTCCCTATCGCCGCCAAGAAATAAATTGTCTCGGTTGCCGCTTCTGCGGATCGGTATCGGATTTAACGCCATGACACCTTACCTTCAAAACCAGGGCAAAAAAGKGGCGTTGCGTCACCTGGGGGACGGGACAACAACGCCTGAGGTTGCGCGTCTCTTCTTAAAACGGGTGGTGGGGTAATTTCAGAACCGGCCTGTAAGGTGCGTAAGGTATTGTCGGCGGCAACAATCAACGCTGTCACCAAGACGATAAAGATCAGCGTCCGGAAAAAACCATTCAAATCCCCGCCAAAGATCAGGATACCGCCGGAGACGATGATGCCGATGAGTGACAAGGTATAGGCGACAGGGCCAGAGGTCGAAGCCCTTAAATTATCAAGCCAAGCCACATAGGGCATGGGTTTTGCGCCACCAGCAGTACTGGCGAAGGTTTCAGGTACATATGAGACTGAAATAACCAGTAAGATTAACAAGACAACAAGCTTTATGTTTAACGATAGAAATAGCATATTCTGCTTACCTCCATAAGGATTTATTGTTCACATAGGGTTCTGATCCGATACTGGCCACTGTCGTAGCCTAAGATTTCAATGATTTCCGTGATTTTGCGTCCCTGCGGGGTCTTGGCGATATGGATAATCAGGTGTACGGCCTCCCCGATCAAGGGTTCTATTGGCCTGGGTGAATCCGGGTTCATGCTGATCAACATTGCCAACCGGGTCAATCCGGCTCGGGCATTATTGGCATGTAGGGTTGCCGCCCCACCTTCATGGCCGGTGTTCCAGGCCATCAAAAGGTCTAACGCCTCAGCTCCCCTTGCTTCACCGACCAGGATACGGTCAGGCCGCATCCTAAGCGTGGTTTTTAATAACATCGTCATATTGACATCAAAAGTGGTATGGAACTGGACGAAGTTTGCTGCCGAACATTGGATTTCACCGGTGTCTTCGATGATGACGATGCGTTCTGATGGATCGTTAACCACCATCTCCTGGATGATGGCATTAATCAAGGTAGTTTTGCCGGAACCCGTACCGCCCGTGACCAGAATATTGCGATGTTCTTTAATGGCAGTTTGAATAACTACCGCCTGTTGCTGCGTCATGATGTCTTGAGCAACATAGTCCGCCAATGAAAAAATGGCCGCTGCGCCAATGCGGATGGCAAAGACCGGTTCGGGGACAACCGGCGGGAGCGAGCCAGCAAAGCGCGGCAGCGACCGGGAGGCAGTTTGGATGGGGAGTTCGCCTTCGATAACGGGTTTCAGTCGGGTCGCTTCTTTGTTGTGGTAACCGGAGACGGTCTTGATGATGGCTTCAGTCTTTGAAGGGTGAAGCGTCCCGATACAGGCCATCGGCATACCCAGTTGTTCTTGCCAGATGTTGCCATCGGCGTTCACCATCACCTCGATGGTCGTTGGCTCACGCAAGGCTTTTAGGATGACCGGGCCTAAGTCCCGCTCCAATTTGACAATGATCCTGTCTTTGTATCCCGGTTCTGATCCTACAAGGGAAAGTTCAGTCATGGTGTAAACCCCCAATTAGCGCCGCGAAGTTGAATGCTTCGGGTAAAAATTGCTAAAGTTGAATGCTTAGCTGGTAAAATACCACAACAGATTGTAAAAATAAAGCATTATTTTCATTAAGCTACAATAATCAATAATAATGTATTAATAACTACAATATTTTCAAATAGATATAATTATAAGTAAACGTAATATTAATGCGTAATATGAAAACACTTTATTATTCTCCTGATACCGATTATTCTTTAGTTGAGATGCCTTATTCCGAGTGGGTTGAAGTCAAAGAACCCGCATTTTTTGATCAGATAGCAGACCAGGATGACAACCATTGGCTGTTCCTGCAACAAAAGACTTGTCTGGCTGCCTATTCAAAAGTGATTTCATTAATGAAGGTGGGCGATGAACTCTACAAATATGACGGTAAAACCCGAAAAGCCCTTTGGCAGTCCGGCAGGTTGCAAGTACCCGAAACCTTGAAAGCCCAGGTATTCGAAATTACCTCGGCTGACTTTGCAGCCTTAACTGCTGAAGCCCAAGTTAATCGTCTACAGACCTTACCGATCAATGAAATCATCCAAGGGATTTATCAGGAATTGGGCTTGGCGTTTACCTCTGAACGCATCAAGAGTGGGTTTATCTATGAAGCACTCAACATCGCCTTACGAGGCAGGCCACGAGCCTTGCAGGACAAACGACTGAGCCATGAGCGGGAAGACATCGACCTGAAAAAGGCCATCAAGCTGTTCAGCAATGAATTGTTGTTCATTGATAGTTTAAACCCCAAACCCGATATTTTTGTCACTGGTGTATTGGCTGGGGCGTTAATCATGCTAGGAACACATCGGGACTTGAAGGAGTATTTTACCCGGGTGAATAACCGACAAGGCGAACGCAAACCCGGGGCGGAAGATCCCGTTGCCGGGTTGATCAGGACCATCGAACGCCACCGAATCGATGACCGGGCAATGCCGTCATTGTTATCCATTGAATTATGCCGGAAAACCATCCAATCGATTACCATTTGGGAAGAAGGCTATGAGTCGCCGCTGTTTTGGCGCAGGAAATTGGTGACAGGAGTAGACCATATGCCTTATATCCGGGAAATGAAACGGGCTAAGCATATCGATGACCAAAAGGATTTATAAACTCAGCTTAATCTTTTTGCTTGTAATCTTTGGCAACGCTCATGCCAAAACACCGATTATTCTGATCGCCTACCCGGCGGTCGAAGAACCACTCCACAGTATTTACGCATCGGTTATAAAAGGTATTGAAAAAAAAATCAGCCACGCCGAACTTCTTGAAGTGGCGGATAACATCAACAACCTGCAAGGCGACCTCAATAAACATCACCCTGACAAAATCATAGCACTTGGCAAACGGGTTGCCGATGCCGCCCTAAAAACCACCTACCGAAATCAAATCGTGGTCGGTTTGGTGCATTCCACTCCTCATGAATCTCCCGGTGTCAGCTTAGCTTTGGATAGCCAAGAACTCGCTAAACGTTTAACTCAACTCGCCCCCTTCATAAAAAAGGTCTACGCCGTCCAGGAAAGCAGTTATCCGGCAATAACACTTTATGATGCTGATACGCCAATCAATACCCCACCGATAATCATGAAGGAAGGCGGCGATATGGTCAGCACGATCCGTCTACTCGGCCAGTTAGTGGAGCAGGATGCCACAAGCAGCGATGCCGTACTTGTTCCATCAAATTTACCGGGCAACATCCTATTCGAAATCACCAAGATTGCCTGGGATCGAAAAATCATCCTACTCTCCACTAATCTGTCTCACCTGGAAAGTGGCGTATTGATGGTGTTTTATCCTGACGTAGAAAAGTTAGGTGAACAACTGGGCAGACTAGCCAACAATAGCAAGCCGGGTTTCGAAAACCTTCAATCGGTCAATGCGGGATTAAACCAGCGGATTGCCCAGCACCTAAATATAAGGATTGAAGCATCCCTGCTGAATCAATTTTCGGTAAAGCTAAAATGAATGCATTCAACCAGCTTGACTTACGGCAACGCTATAACGTGATCGTTTTTATAACCCTGGCCATTGCCGGTTGCCTGTTAGTGTTATGTTTGACTCTTGCTTTTGAAAACTATGCCAATGATTACACCAACTATTATTGGCAGGAACATACCGGTATCTTTGCCCATTCGGTGGAATACAGTGTCACCTTGGGCGCAAAAACAAAGTCAGAGGCCATTGCCAACAGCTTTGCCGCCGACAAGAATGTGCTAAAAGCGGCTATTTACACCAACCAACACGCCTTATTGGCCAACTCTGGCAAAAATGTTGATTGCACAACCAGCAAGCAAACATTCACTCAGCCATTTGTGGCTGAAGCAAGCAACCATTGGTGTTTTTATGCGCCTATTTACCAAGATATCCCCACCGGAGGTTATGAACAAAAATCTGCAAATTCATTACCGCCCCTGTTCTTAGGCTACGTCGAATTGGTGGTATCCAAAACCAAATTGAGGACCTTGTTGCATCAAATCCTGGCGGTGTCCGGCTTAGTTGTCTTCGTGTTTTTAGCGCTCATATTCCATGGTGTGCGGCGATTTTCTGGAACATTCACTCAACCCTTGGTTGACATTATCAAGATACTGGACAGTTTTGCTCATGGCAATCCAGGCGGTCGTGTTGCATTCTCCGGTTCGAGCGAACTCACAGCAATGGGCATTACCTTTAATGATATGCTATCCCGTATCGAAGAAAATGAAAGGATTCTGGAACAGAAAATTGCCGACCGCACCAGCGAACTTAAAATCGCCCTGGAAAACAGCGAGGCCGCCAACCAATATAAAACCCAAATCGTGGCAACCGTTTCCCATGAAATGAAAACGCCGTTACATATCATTCAAAATTGTTTGGCAGCATCCCTCGATGCGTTACCGGACACCGCCGAAAATGAACTGATGCGGGAATTTCATCAAAGGGCACTGATGAGGGCTACCGATTTAAATGACCTGATCAACAACATCCTGCTCCAGGGTAAATTGGAAGCAAAAAGCGTTGCGGTAAAACTCATGCCGTTAGATATGCTTCCGTTAATGCAAGCGTGTGCGGATAAAATAACTCCCTACTTGAAACGTAAAAACAATAAGCTTAAGATTTTAGGCAAGGAATGCTCGATTGTCTCCGATGCGGAATTGTTAAGCCACATCATCAATAACCTGTTAAACAATGCTTGCAAGTTTACCGTGGACGGCGAAATCACTTTGGATTGGTGGCTGGATGAATCTGGGCTAAAGATACAGGTGACTGATACCGGCTGTGGGATACCTGCAAAGTTTCATGACAAAATATTTGAGTCGTTTTGGCAGGTCGATATGAGTATGGGCAGGAAATATGGCGGGACAGGTCTTGGGCTTACGGTTACCAAGCAGTTTGTTGAACTTTTAGGTGGCGATATTTCAGTTGTTTCTAGTGAAAGGAAAGGCAGTGTTTTTTCGGTCAAAATACCAGAAAGTATGTTCAGATAAAATTTAGGAATGAATCGAATTAGATGATGGCCGCTTAAATTTAGTTGTATTCCTCAGAATGAATATTTGCATTTAAAAAAAGTGGACTGGGACTATTGGTCAACAAGAGACGATCATATCTTTATATCTAACGTTTCGGTCGCAGAAAAATAAAAATGTTTGGGTTACCTGTAACAACACCAAGAGAACCGAGTATTAAGAAATTAGAAAACGCAAAAAAAAGTTGAGATTTTGCCAATATTGCTGCTAAATAACCCTCTAAAAGGATACAGAAAACCTTATTGTTAATGGCAAGTGTACTTATAACCACTACTTTGTCTTTTTACATTCGCCTTAACCATTTTTTCTGTTCTTTTGTTCCAAAAAAACTAATAACATGAGGAACAATAATGAATAGTAAATCAAAATGGAAAAGTATTCTTAAGTTAGAAATCGTGCTTAGTGTGGTGTTCCTAGTAATTGCGGGAAAGGCTATAGCGGACTTTACTCCAGATGCCGATACTTATAAAACATTTGAATGCAAATGTGTAAAGGAAACCGCAGGTTGTCAGTCTAACCTTCTTACTGATTTATCTGAAAAAGAGATTCATACATGGTATCAATCTGGTTATTTTAAAAAAGGTAAATCCATCAATTTAAATGAATTATGTTATAAAAACAAAGATTTATCTGGTGGTGGCCAATGCTGTTCAGATGATAAAAAGCCTAAGTCTATTTCACGATTGTTTAAAGGCTCGATAAACTTTACTCGCGACAAAAAGTCAACGGTCATGGTGAAGGTGAAAGATGCAAGCTATCAGGTGCCAGGTAAGGCGATGAGGATAAATCTTTCCATCACCAATAACGGCAAAAACCCGGTGCGGTTGGATGAGTTCAATGCAGCTTCAGTTCGTTTCCAGAACTCCAGCGTAAACGAGGATATTATCGGCTATCCAGATGACTTGTTGGCTGAGGAAGGGCTGACGGTCAGCGACAACTCACCGATCGCACCGGGTGAAACACGCAATGTAGAAGTGACTGCTTCCGACTCGGCGTGGGAGGTGAAACGTCTTTCCGACTTGATTTACGAACCGGACAGCAGACTATCACTACCTGGTCAGTTAAACTTTGTTGACTCATCTGGTAATATTCAGAGCGTCTTAGTGAATGTGCCACTTGGTAGCCACCTTTATCCTGTTTGGTATGGCACCAATCGCGTCCCAGTAGATCGCCAAAACGAGAAGAAGGGATATACATCTGAGCCCGAGCCAAATTCTCTGACCCATTATGGTAAATGTTTCGTCATTATTCCCAAAAGCCATACTTATGGATCGACTGGATCTCCTTGGTATAAGAGATGGTTTAAAGAATCTGACGACCGGCTTTCTGTTAAAGAGTTATTACCATTGACAGAGAACGGTTTTTTAGATGATGTTCGAAAAATTCTTGCGAATCAGCATTTCAATGACAAGAGTATACTTGTTTACATACATGGGTATAACGTTAATTTCGAAGAAGCCGCTATACGAGCTGCTCAAATAGGCTTTGACTTAAAAGTTCCTGGTATCACAGCTTTCTATAGCTGGCCATCACAAGGAACTCTATTGGGCTACGGTGCAGATTACGATAATATCCAAATAAGTGAAGATTCTCTTTCGCGTTTTCTCGTAAAAATGGCAAAAAATACAAATGCCGACCGTGTGCATATCGTCGCTCATAGCATGGGTAACTATGGACTTTTACGAGCGATGTCTGGTGCTACCGCTAAGGCCACAGACTCTGGTATTAAATTTGGCCAAATATTTTTGGCGGCACCAGATGTTGACGTTGCTTTATTCAGGCAACTTGCCAATATATATCCTAAGGTTTCAGAAAGAACAACTTTGTATGTATCTGCAAAAGATAAAGCGGTTGATGCATCCAGTTGGCTACGCAAGAATCAGCCTAGAGCTGGTTACATGCCGCCCATTACAATAGTTAAAGGAATTGATACTATCGAAGCAACAAACATTGATGTCGGCCTTCTTGGGCACAGCTATTTCTCGGAAGCAGCTGGAATTCTGGGGGACATGCACAATTTGCTTTTACACAATGATCCACCAGATAAACGCCCACAGCTGATCAGGCATACAACAAAAGAAGGGGCACCTTATTGGGCGGTTGAATGAAAATTCTGCGCTCTGTTTTTCATACTTTCTGGCCGCAAGGCGGGGAATCGCGGAACCAGCTTTCCAACGAACGATATAAGCTGGGAACTAGCATTGCAGAGTCGTCGGCCTTTGGATGTATTGCGTGGCGGATAAAAAATATATACCGAACATGAGGAAGATGAGTCCACATGGTTTAAGAGATATCGAAGATTCTAAAATAGTCAATAAAACATTAGACAAAACTATACGGTCTGTCTAATTTTTCAATTGAATTTCTTTAAATTTATCTTGATTTAAAAATAAATTTGACCGTCTGCTTAAGGATTCATATCAGCATCACTTTATCACGAAAAGCCGCTTTTCTATCTTCGATTTTATTAGGAATCAATGCCTGTTTTGGGGGGCTGTATATATCCGAAGCTTTCAGTTTGAGTTTATAGTCGTCAGATAGATTGTTAGGCAGCATCCCTTTAATTGCTGACATGATCTGTTTAGTTTTTTCGTCATCATTAATCAATATAGCTTGATCCAGCAGCCAAAATAGATTCCCTAATGAGTCTAATTTAGTCCTTAAGTAATGTGTTTGATAAATCAGTTTTGCCCGGTGTAGAATAGTTCGGCATTGTACTTTTAGGTCAGCCATCGTATAAGGCTTGCAAAGATATTCGCTTGCGCCATTTAGTAAAAATTCTTTGTGGTTATCGGGTTTGTCATGTCCGGTAATGATGATAATGGGTTGGTTTTGGTCAATCTCCATGATTTTTTCAAGCACGATGTCACCCATCATGACAGGTAACATCAAGTCCAATAAAACCAGGTCATGGCGTTTATTTTCCCATAACTTGTAACCGCGTAGTCCGTCATACGCCATATCAACTTCATACTCGTCCTTAAGTGAGTGAAAGGCGAAAAAGGCGGCATCCTCGTCATCATCAATAATCAACAACCTATTGTTAGGGAAATTATCACGGCCACGACGGTATCCGGCAGCCTGATTGTGGGCATAGGCGGCTGTTAAAGTTTCGCCAAGTTTATCTAATGCAACGACTTTAAAGCCATGTTCCCTAGCCAATATCGGCGGAATATCAGTCTCGCAGCTTTCTTCCAGCAAATATATCGGCAAGCTGTGTGCGGAAAATTGCGCCGAGTTGATCAGTTTCGACAATTGCCAGATGTCCGCGCTTTCAACACAGTATTGGGTAACAATATAATGATAGATATCGGTTTTCAGTTCGTTGAGTAGATCATCAATGTTACTGACAACAGTTATGTCATCGCTGTTGAAGCCCGATTTAGCTAAACTTTTTTGAATGGCTTTCGTGGTTCTTGAAAAACTTGATGCGACGAGTAATTTCATTGTCTTTACTCCATGATTGGTGTCATTAGTTGAAAATTTTGCCATCGTTTTAATGGACTTGCGTTAGTCTGGTAGTGGTTTAAGAGTTGCAATAATATCCCGATCAGGCTTGAGCGTAATGCTGGCAGCTTCTTTGACAATGCCTTTAGTTTTGAAGGTGAATTCCCTTAATAACGTGACAATAACTATCATCATTTCCAGTTCAACAAAATGACGGCCAATACAGTTGTGTAAGCCTCCGCCGAACGGATAAAAAGAATATTTATGCCTACCTACCTGTCCAGTGTTGTTCAAAAAATGCTCAGGATAGAATTCATTAGGCCGCTCCCATAACACGGGATGTCGATGGGTAACATAGGTACTTAATAGGATTGTGGTACCTGCGGCAATCGGATAACCACCGATGACTACATCGGCTACCGCTTGGGTCGCAAGAGCTGGGCTTGATGGGTAAAGCCTTAAGGTTTCAAGGAGGGCGGCTTTGGTATAAACCAGCTTCTCTAAGCTGGCTGCTGTTATCGGTGCAGCTTTATGTTTGAGTATTTCTTCGGTAATTTTCTTGTGAATTTCGGCGTCTTTACCGATTAAGTAAAAGAACCATGAAAGTGTGTTGATGGTGGTATCTTGTCCAGCAAATAGCAAATTTACCGTTTCATCCTGCAATAATTCCGGTGTCATTACATAACCCGACTTTTTGTCGGTTGCCTTGAGCATTAGCGAAATCAGGTCATGACCTTGGCGTTCTTTTCTGCTGGCGATTTCTTTGTTAACAAATGCGTAAAGTTGCGCCACGGCAGTTTGGTATTGTCTGTTTTTGTTAGGCATGAGTTTCATCAATTTGCCATCACTGATAATTTGACTGATCATCTGAAGCAACAGGCCTTTGCTGATTTCCCCTACTGCGGCCATTAACGGCTCTTTTTCAGGCAGGTCATCAATCAATGACCCCATTAAAATTTGAATAAAAATTCGTTGAATTAAGGTTCTTAATTCGTTTGAAAGGTTGATTTCCTGTGGAGCAGTCCCTTTAAATTGATTTGCTCTGGCGGAGGCAATTGACGAAATTATTGATTCCCATTCTGAGACAGCCTCTTTAAAAAATAAGGGTTGCAAGAGTCGGCGTTGGTTTGTCCAAATTTCAGTTTTGCTATTGATAAGGCCGTCGCCAAATAATGACTTTTTGGCGTCGTAAAGGAAATCCCTGCTCAATAAACCTCTCGCTTCTTGCGCATAAACTTCCTCAATGTGTTCAGGATGGGAAATGAATAACAGTTTTTTGTTGAAAAAACGTCCTAACACCAAATCCCCATAGCTTTGATGAATTGTCGTTATTGCTTGATGGGGCCGCTTGAGTGATAGCAACGCCGGAAACAAAATGGAATGCGGCTTAAGTTGGCGAAGATCGGCTTTTAAAACGACCACTTTATTTGTCCTAAAATAGAGCGGTCATTAATCGGGACATCCCCTGGCAATAAATTGGGGTTTAGGCTCGGCTCTTTGGCAATCGATCCAAAGATATTATTAGCTCTCAGGGTAAATTCTACGGGTTTGGCTATCTTGGTAGATAGCGTTAAGCCCGCAATAAAATAGCCAGATAGATTAGATCGGGGATCATTGGCTGGTCGCCGCCTTTCACCGATCCAATTAAGTTGTGTGCCTATCACCCAACCCTTACTGAATTCCCAGTTGACCAGTGCTTTTATCATGTGTTCTGGCAATAGGCCGGTTTGGTTGCTATTACTTACGCCGTGATAGCTGTAATTGAGTGAAAAGTCAAAATCATCATCAAAGACATAACGCCCTTCAGTTTCCAAGCCAATTCCATTAATGGTGTCGGCATTGGTGAAAGCCACCGGATTTGGGGAAATAGACACCGCCGAAGTTAATGACGAATCACTGACCGAGGTAATCAAGTTTTCTAGTTCAAACCAATAGACATTACCCGATGTAGTTATGGCGGGTGACCACTTGTTTTCTATCTGGAATTCTAAGGTATTCATGGTTTCCGATTTGATCGCATTACCCGGAACGGCAGGCAGGTTTTTTTCCAAAAATGAAGGTGGCCGAAATGATCGGCTGTAAAGTAGTTTGGTGGTCAGGTTATTGTTAACATTCCAAACCAAGGAAGCCCGTGGACTGAATCCGGCAGAGGCATCGGAGTAATAATCGTATCTCAAGCCAGTGGTCAGATAAAAGTCAGTGGCAAAATTCCATTCATCCTGAAATAAAGCGTAAAAATTGGTGCGGTTTTTTGATCGCTGGATAGGGTCGTTACCAAAGGCTGAAACTTCAGTAAACGGTATTTGCTGTATCAGGCTTGGGGTAATGAGATAGTTGATTTTATTGCTGACATCACTGACCCAGTTGTAAATTACGCCTGTACCAAATGTCAGGTTATGTGCTTTAAAACCAGTATAATTTACTCGGGAGGTTAGACCTGCTGTTCCCTGGAAATTATTTGCCAGGCTTGTTGCTCCTTGGGGGAGTAAGCCGCCCAATGTACCAGCCGGAAGCAGATTGTAATCCCAGCTGGTATCTTGCCCGAGAAAGTAGAATTTAGATTCGAAGCCCAAATCATCGGTTAAATGCTGGTTGATCGAAAGGTCAATATTATAAATATCCTCATTGTTCGCACCGGTGTTATCTAACGCGAGTGCTCCTCCTTCTCCGGTTTGTACATGGTTAAAACGTTGATAGCCAGCCCTTAATCTTAGCCAATCCTTATAACCTACGTCTATTCGCACATCAACATCATGCCGGCCAAAATTGGTAAATCCGGGCGCATTGGAAACCTGGGTTCCAAACAAATTATCCAAGAATGACTGGGCATCACGCCCTATACGTCCGCGACTGCCATTCGTTGATCCGCCTTGTGCAGAAAATGAATACTCCCAATCTTCATTTTTCTGGCCGTATTGCGCCCAGCCTTCATAGGTGTCTTGACTTCCAAAGAAGCCGCCGACATTGCCGCCTTTTAATTCTTTGCCAGTTTTCAGGACGACATTGATAACCCCTGTAGTGGCATCACCGCCGTAGAGCATGGAACCTGACCCTCTAATGATTTCAATGTGGCTTATGTTCTTTACCGGCAGTGTCCAGGCGAGAGGTTTGCCGCCAATTGCCGTATTTCTAAGGGGTATGCCATTCACAAGTACCAGCACTTGGGAATTGGTTTCCGAATAAATGCCGCGAAAACCGATGACGGAATTTCCACTTCTGGCGGAACTCACATGTACACCCGGCAAGTATTCCAAAACATCCTGTAACCGCCGTGCGCCGATTTTTTCAATATCTTGACTGGTTAAAACGGAAGTTACGCTGGGGCTTAGTTTTTGTGGGATAGGGTGACCGGTGGCGATGGACAGCATCTTTTCGTTGCCGTAGGTGTCCTCTAAGCCATCGAATTCAGAATTCTCAGCATGGGCGGCTTGTATGAATACCAAGATGAATGCCCGTAATCTTGGTGGTTTGCACAGCGTCGGGAGGTTAGCCAATAAATCATGCCCTCCTAAGAATCCCCATGTGATATCACACGCAGGAATGATTTACTTAGTTGCGGAAGTGCGGCTTTTCTCGATTTATTGACGAGATATACACTATTAAACTTAAGATGATGTTAAGTAGATTTGATTTTGTAAAAAATTAATACGTGCATCGTTTCTTTTGGTTTAAAATTCAAAAGCAAGTAGATTTAATTTACATAACAATCGGAACAGGATAATTTTCATGCTAGTAAGTTAGTTTGTTCAATGTGATACAAAATAACTAAGATTAGGCTTGAAGTTTAAAGTAAATAGCATCAAAGCTCATTGTTAGTTAGTAACAGTGAACTTTGCTATGTAGAGCCAAAGTTACATTGCAAAATGGCAGAAGCTTAAACCTGGCTGCTGTATAAATTATATCGCTGGGAACTTCGAAGATCCTCATTTTCAAAAAAAGAGCACTTTCCTAAAACAATGAGTGATATTTTGAAAGGTTTCATAAAAAGAAATTGTAAAGGTTTCCATTTGTTTGTCATATGACTTGTGAAAAAGCATACGATCAATATTCGTTCGTTTAAGATTTTAGCATTTTAAAAAAACAACTAAATGGTAAATTAATTTATGCAAAAAGACAATTTATTATCTAAGCTTTTTAAAGCCAGCCATGGAGATCACTCGAGTATTATTACTAATCTATTAAAAGCTGTAGATGAAGTTTTTCCGTCTATTATGTGTACATTTTGGAGGATAAATCATAAATCGAATACATTTTCAACATATGCTCGTGAAGGATATTCTCCATCAGCTGATAATAATATTGAATACGTTCATAAAATAAAAGGAAGTTTAAATGGATATGTGCTTGATGAAGTAATTAAAAATAATATTAATTTTAAAAGAATAGAAGATGTTAAAAAAAGCCCATATTGTGATCTACATAGAAATTTAAGTAGAGCAAAATCTCTAAATTTAAGCACTTTATATTCAATTCCAATACGATCATATGATTTATTTAGCAAAATTGACAATTATGAAAAGTATTGTGGAATAGTAAATATTTACCCCCAAAAAAATATTGAAATAGAAGAAGATAATATAGAATTTATAAAAGATTATTTTTCATTAATGCTATCACGAAAGAAACTTCTTGCTCGTGAATCTATAGCAAGGGAAATTATTGCAATATATGAAAAAAAATATAAAAAAGACCTTTCAAGCATTTTACACTCTATTATAAATAAAATAATTCGAGATTATGTGCCTTGTGAAGGATGCTCAGTATTTATTTGGGATCAGTTTAATAATCGTCTTAATTTGGCACAGACAACTGGCTTAGAAACTAATCTAAAAAAATCAGATATTCATTATTATCTTGGTGAAGGTTTAACAGGAATGATTGCTCAAGGATTAGAGCCAATAATTATAGAAGATATTTCTCATATAGATGAATCCAATTTTAAAACATCTTACGAGCATAAATATTATGAAAAAACAGAACATAAATCTAAATCTTTTATGGGTATACCAATTCTAAGCCCATCTAGGCCTTCGGAAGTTCTTGGGATTATTAGACTGATAAATCGACTAAATCCATTAGCAAAAGCAATAGATTATTTTAATCAAGATGACTTGGATTTAATTAAACATGCCACTATTTTAATAGCTTTATATATGGAGTATGATCAAAGTGAAATATTTCGAACTGCTTTTGCTGCTAGAATGGCGCATGAGATACAAATGCCAGCATCTTCTATACAACGTGATGCAGATAGTATAATTAAAAATTTATTACCAAATATTGATCAAAATAATTTCCCACCAAGATTTCCAAAACCAAGATTAAAAGATTATCTTGAATCTATGAAAGATCACGCAGGTCTTCAACTAGCATTATCTAATACTGTGGTTTACAGTTGGAAATTTAATTCAGGTCAACCACGTTCAGAAAGATATAAAATAGCAAATTGTGATTTATTAAAAGATGTTTTATTGCCCGCAAAAAAATTAGCTATACCACTGGCAAGAACTGAGCAAATTTTATTTGATAACATTCAAATTATTGGTCATTTTCCAGATATTTATGCTGATAAATACGCTTTTGAACAAGTATTTTTTAATTTAATATCTAATTCGATTAAATATAGAAATAAACAAATAAACGAAAGTTTTACCGTTATTATAAAAGGCTATATTTTAGGTGATTATGAAATAAATAATAATACTGATAATAATCTTTCAATTTCAAGGGGCTATATTATAACTATATCTGATTATGGAATCGGTATTAAAGAGTCTGATAAAAGAAAAATATTTTTATTAGGCTATCGGGGTAAAGAGATAGAAAAATATGATGTAAAAGGATTGGGCATTGGTTTAAATGTTGTATTAAAAATACTAACTGATTTCAATTGTAAGATATGGGTTTCTCACGTTAATTCTCCAACTGAATTTAAAATTTTTATACCAGAAGAATTAACTCAAGATATATACACAAAAGATGAAAAATGGAACTTATTTTAATAACTGGAGACAATAAATGATACTTTGGCTAGATGATGATAACGATAGTTCCCTTATGGGATATTTAGATGAAATTCGTGACAATAATTATTTAGTTAAACGAAGTCAAACTCCAGATGAATTTTTCAATGACTTAAACAAAAATTATAGAAATGTTCAGTTGATTATCATGGATATAATGATTCCAACTGGTAATAAAATAACTCCAGAAGAATCAAAAAGTGGGTTAATTACTGGTCAATGTGTAATCAATAAAATAAAACAAGATAATCTTACAACTAATATACCAATACTTATTTTAACAGTTGTCGAAAGACAAGAGGCAAATACTTGGGCCACTGAAAGAAATATACCGTACCTTATAAAAAGCAAAACTTTTGTAGATGAATTATTAACACAAATTAAACGCATTATTGAAGGGTAGTAAAATGGATAATATATGTACTGCCTTTCTTAACATAGGGATTTCAGATATAACTTCATTATTGGGAGTGCTTGGCACAATAGTTACAGTAATTGGCTTTGCGTTTGGTTGTTATTTTGCAGTATTAGCTATCGATGCGTATAGCCATGTTAAAGCTATCAAAAACATAAAAAATGATGCAGATAACGCATCTAAATCAGCTCAAGATTCTTTGTCTAGTATTATAACATATGAAAAAAGAATCAAAGATGATGAAGTTATTTTAAATGCAATAAAATGTGACATATGTACTGAAATTGATGAAATATTTAGCATTCATATAGGATTGTTTTCGGATTTTAACTTTGCCAATCTTGATGATATATCAAAATTTAGAAAAAGCTTATACAGACGTCGATCACTTCAAGCATTAAAAAATGCGAAAATCATTGATTCAAAGCTATTAAACTCTAGGATATTAGAAATGTATCAATATGGAATTAAGGATGATATCGTAATTTTGGAAGAATTACTTTCTTCAAACTATTTAAATGAAGAAACACGAGTAATTCTTAAGCAAGTAAAGGAATCTATATTAAGTAACGGTGATGTATAACAATATTGCTCATTTATTTTTTTATCAAATATGAAGAATTGTTATACTATTAGTTGTATATAAATTAAGACCATAAGATGCGAATAAGTGTTATTGTAAGAAGGGATGTGTCACATTTCCTCATCTTGAGGTATATTATCTCTTCACTCACTCATAGTCGATTTGGATGTTTTTAAGCCACTTTGCAAGCAGATTAATGCGATCTACGATTTTTTTTCCGAAACGTTTCTCCAAAGCAATATTTGTTGGATGTCCACCAACCTGATTCTGCACAAATTCGGCAAACAAAAATATTAAAATCCCCGGTAGTGGCCAATTTAGAAATGATCGGGAGGTGCTATGGGCTTTTGGTATCCGGGATATGACATCTATTCCATTAATTCGCTGTGTCTGCCTGCTTTGACTACATCATTTAAACTTTAGCCACTACAAAGTGCCCTTTTATATAACATTCACAGCAGGCAACGCCGCCCAACTCGTCGTATAAGCCGGACTTTTCATATTTTGCCGCATCCGCCACTTTGCGCTTAAGTTTTCACTGGCATAGCGAATGGTATGCCTGCCGTGTATCCGGTTGATGTTGTCTATCATCGACATTAATTGGCCGTGTTTGGCATCCATTTCAGGCTCATCGGAAAATAACGACAATTGCTGTGTGCCTGATGGTACTAGATCAGGTAACAGGACACCGGCGCGCTGATAGTGATAACCCGGTTTAAATATTCTTGCTAAGCCAGACAACGCGCAATGGATTAACCAGCCGGTATCTTGGCTGGGTTGGTCGAAACGGATAGTCACCGCATTGGAGTACGCCGGTTTTGATGAGTCAAAGGGACTGGTATGGATAAACACACAAATCGACAGGGCGCAGAGGTTTTGCGTCCTTAACTTTTCGGCAGAACGGGAAGCAAATACCGATACCGCCGCCCGTAGATCCAAAAGCTGAGTCAAGCGTTCCCCAAAGCTGCGAGAGGTCAGGGTTTGCTTGCGTGCTGGCGCAATCATTTCCATCGGAATACATGGCGTTCCGTTGAGTTCCCTGACGATGCGTTCCAGCACCACGCCAAAATGCTGGCGTATCCACTTGGGGTCAGTCTGTTTTAAATCATAAGTATTAGCGATACCCAGTTTGGCTAACCGACTTCCCCAGCCTGATGAAATGCCCCAAACATCCTTGACTGGAAAGTGTTGAAGTACGGCGTTAGTATCTGTCAGCGTGTTCCAGTCCAATACTTGCCGATGACCCGCGATGCCTTTCTTGGCGAGTTTGTTGGCCAATTTCGCCAAGGTCTTCGTCGGTGCGATGCCGATGGATACCGGAATACCCGTGCCTTGCTTGATGGTTTTGGCTATCGTGCTGCCGTAAGCGGTCAAATCTTGGGCAAAGCCGGATAAATCCAGGAATGATTCATCTATCGAGTAGATTTCCATCGTCGGGGTAAATCGTGATAGCACCTGCATGACTCGTCGGGACATATCGGCGTATAAGGCGTAGTTAGAGGACAGTATTTGGATATTATGCTGTTTGATCAGGTCAGGAATCTTGAAATAAGGTGTTCCCATGGCCACCCCGAGTTTTTTTATTTCCTCGCTACGGGCAATAATACAACCGTCATTGTTACTCAAAATCCCGACTGGCTTGCCTTCCAGTTTCGGATTAAACGCTCGTTCGCAACTGACGTAAAAGTTATTGCAATCGACCAGTGCGATCATCCGTTAGCGTTCATCCGGTGGATGGCATGGATGACCACGCCCCAAACATACAATTCAGAACCTTCCTTAATTTGAATGGGCCTATAATCCGGGTTTGCAGGGAGCAACCAAGGCTTACCGTGTTGCACACATAAGCGTTTGACGGTCAGTTCACCACCCACCGCTGCAATCACAATGTCGTTATGCTTGGCTGTTAGGGAACGGTCTACAATCAACAAGTCCTTATCGAATATTCCGGCCTCTAACATGGAGTCGCCCTTTGCCCGGACAAAGAAGGTTTCTGACGGATGGTCGATGAGATATTCATTCAAGTCCAGCTCCGATTCCAGATGATCGTCTGCAGGGGATGGAAAACCAGCGGGAACTTGGCTACCAAACAAGGGTAGTTTTAAGTGAGTGTTGAAGAGTGGCGTAATAAAATGTGGCATAATCGGTCAACGCATTTTACGATGGGAAAATTACTATAACCGACATTGTTCTTTATTTGTTCTGTTTTTTATCGCCCTCATTCAAAGGCCATGATTTAACGAGAATTATTTTTTTATGTGCGGACGCTTTGCCTTATACACTGACCCTTTAGCCCTGGCGAAACGCTTCCAGACCGACAATGTGCCGGATATTAAAGCCAGTTATAACGTCGCACCTTCACAAACCATCTCCATCGTCAGGCAGGAAAACAGCAAACGACATTTTGCTTTCGCCCGTTGGGGCTTGATCCCCTCCTGGGCAAAGGAAATCAATACCGGCTACAGCACCATCAATGCACGGGCAGAAACGGTTGCAGAAAAACCAACCTTCCGGTCAGCGTTCAAGCACAGACGCGCTCTTGTAATTTGCGATGGCTATTTTGAATGGCAGGAACAAGCTAATAACAAAGTCAAACAACCTTGGTTTATCACACTTAAAGATAAACAACCTATGGCCTTGGCAGGACTTTGGGAGCAATGGCGGGGCAGCGATGGCAGTGAAATTGAATCGTGTTCTATCATTGTCACCTCAGGAAATGAGTTAATGCAAAACATTCACGACCGGATGCCGGTGATTTTGCCAAATCAACATTGGGAATCATGGCTTGCGACTGATAATACCGATACGAATGGCTTGCAAACCTTGTTAACCCAATACCCGTCTGAACAAATGACCGCTTGGCCGGTCAGTACGGTGGTGAATAGTCCGAGGCATAATACAGAAGAGTGTATTAAACCTGTTTCCAGCTAAGCAACATCAACTTTTCATAGCCTTGGTACACGAAATTTATATATCAGCCTGAATTCGTGCCAAAATAACAGTAATAAATTAACATCAAGAGGTGGAATATGAACGCAGTCGCTATAAGCAACATGAGCCTGGAAGAAAAGATCGCAACTATGGAACAAATCTGGGACGTCATCTGCCAACACCAAAATGTTAAATCGCCCGACTGGCATGGCGAAGTTTTGCTTAAAAGGGAAGAAAGCCGGTTAGCTGGACACGACCAGCCAATGGATTGGCAAAATGCCAAAAAAGCTATCCGTCAACGGAAGCAATGAATATTTAATCAACGGCTACCATTTTTACTAAGGGCAATCGCCGGGGTTAGGCAGTTATTTTTTGGATTCGTTATTCTCGGATATCGATTCTTTGCTTATCTACTACTGCATCAAATGATTCGTCAAATCCACAAACAGTAACTATTATTCTAAGATCTATAAAACTGATATGTGTATGCGGGTTATGAATGTTAAATCTGCAAAAGTCTGTAACAATAATGAAACCATTAAAGTACATGATTAGAAAATCTCCTATTTCTTAGCCGAATCAGTCCAAAATGAATATTTATTGTGCTTCTTAATTGTGAATACAGAACAACACACCCGTAAAAACATTATCGATAAAGCTCTTGAGTCAGCCGGATGGAAAGTTGATGATCCAACTCAAGTGATAATTGAATTTGACATTTCGGTTCCATTGCCTGATGACATTCGAGAACCTCAAACCCCATTCCAAGGCCACCAATTCAGTGATTATGTACTCTTAGGTCGCGATGCAAAGCCAATAGCGGTAGTTGAAGCAAAAAAAACCAGTAAAGATGCGGCGTTAGGGCGAGAACAAGCCAAACAATATTGCTACAACTTACACAATGATAAAGGAGGCGAGCTTCCTTTTTGCTTTTACACTAATGGCCTTGAAATCTACTTTTGGGATTTGAATAATTACCCACCTCGTAAAATTGTTGGATTTCCAACACTTGATGATTTAGAACGTTTTCGATACATCCGGCGTAATAAAAAACACCTTACACAAGAACTTATTAATACGGATATTGCGGGAAGAGATTATCAAATTAGAGCTATTCGCGCCGTTCTGGAAGCGATTGAACGCAAACAGCGGGATTTTCTATTAGTAATGGCTACAGGTACAGGAAAAACCCGTACTTGTATAGCCTTGGTTGACACTTTGATGCGGGCTAGCCATGTTGAGCGGGTTTTGTTTCTGGTTGATCGTATTGCATTACGCGAACAAGGATTGGCCGCCTTTAAAGAACACCTTCCCAACGAACCGCGCTGGCCAAAGATCGGAGAAAAATTAATTGCCAAAGATAGGCGAATCTATATCTCTACCTATCCAACCATGCTTAACGTCATTCGTGATGAAACCAAACCGTTGTCGCCACATTTCTTTGACTTGATAGTCATTGATGAAAGCCATCGTTCCATATACAACACGTATGGAGAAGTTATCGATTATTTCAAAACGATTAACGTAGGGTTAACGGCAACACCTACCGATGTTATCGATCACAATACCTTCAAGTTGTTTCATTGTGAAGATGGTTTGCCTACATTTGCCTATACATTCGAAGAAGCGGTAAACAACGCACCGCCTTTCTTATGTAATTTTCAAGTCATCAAAATACAAACTAAATTCCAGAAAGAGGGAATTAGTAAACGCACTATAAGCCTGGATGATCAGAAAAAGCTCATACTGGAAGGCAAAGATATTGAAGAAATTAATTTTGAAGGCAGCCAGTTAGAAAAGCAGGTTATTAACAAAGGCACAAATACCCTAATAGTTAAAGAATTCATGGAAGAATCCATTAAAGATGCTAACGGTGTTCTCCCTGGGAAAACCATTTTCTTCTGTGCATCCAAAGCACATGCTCGTCGTATCGAAGAAATCTTTGACAAACTGTTTCCGCAATATCATGGTGAACTGGCTAAAGTATTGGTTTCGGATGATCCAAGAGTGTATGGGAAAGGCGGATTGTTAGACCAATTTACTCACAATGATATGCCTCGCATCGCCATCAGTGTGGACATGTTGGATACCGGAATTGATGTTCGTGAGATTGTTAACTTGGTTTTTGCCAAGCCAGTTTATTCCTATACAAAATTCTGGCAAATGATCGGTCGAGGTACACGCTTACTTGAATCAAAAAAAATAAAACCGTGGTGTACCGAGAAAGATATGTTTCTGATCCTCGATTGTTGGGATAATTTCGAATACTTCAAAGTTACCCCAAAGGGCAAAGAACTTAAAGCACAATTACCTTTGCCAGTTCGATTTGTCGCTATTCGCTTAGATAAAATAGAAAAAGCAATTGAACTTAACCATGACGAAATTGCAGCGAAGGAAATCGACAAATTACGACAGCAGATAAACGAATTACCCAAAAACTCTGTTGTTATCATAGAGGCTGCAACGGCACTTAACAGCATTGCAGATGACAATTATTGGAATACAATCACGACACAAAAATTCGAATTCTTGCGTAATGAGATCAAACCTTTATTTCGTACCGTTTCTCAGGCCGATTTTAAGGCCATGCGTTTTAGTAAAGATGTCTTGGAAATTTCTTTGGCTTTGTTAAATAAAGAAACAGGCATAAAAGAAGAAATAGAAAAATTCGATACCCTAAAAGAAGGGTTGATCGAACAAATCAGTGAACTGCCACTTGCTGTCCCGATGGTGGCAAGAGAAGAGAGCTTGATTACAACCGCCCAAAAAAATAACTATTGGGCAAATTGTACGGATGCAGCACTTGACGAACTGGCTGAAAAACTTGCGCCATTAATGAAATTTCGGGAACAGCAAAATCTAGGTGAAGGAACAATCAAACTAGACCTAACCGATGTCTTGCACAATAAGGAAAAAGTAGAATTCGGCCCACAACACGAAGCAGTCAGCATTACCCGTTATCGTGAAATGGTTGAAGAATTGGTGCTGGAGCTGACCAATAGCAATCCCATATTGCAAAAAATCAAAAATGGCAACGACATCACTGACGAAGAAGCCGATGACTTGGGAAATTTATTGAATGAAGAACATCCCCATATTACTGAAGATTTGCTTCGGAAAGTTTACAAAAATCGCAAAGCAAGGATTATCCAGTTCGTCAGGCACATTCTTGGCATTGAAATTCTGGCCAGTTTTCCAGATACAGTAAGTAAAGCCTTCGATCAGTTTATTGCCCAACACAGCAACCTAAACAGCCGCCAATTGGAGTTTTTGCGACTATTAAAAAACTTCATTATTGAACGGGAAAAGATTGAAAAACGCGATTTGATACAATCTCCATTTACCGTGATACATCCGCAAGGTATTCGCGGTGTTTTCAGCCCTGCTGAAATCAACGAAATTTTAGAACTAACCGAACGCTTAGCAGCTTAGCTAAAAGCACATAATAATGAGAAAAATAAATGCTACAAAATAACCCCACCTTAAAAAGCAAAATCGACCAGCTTTGGAACAAATTCTGGAGCGGAGGTATTTCCAATCCGCTGACGGCTATCGAGCAAATTACCTATTTGCTGTTTATGAAACGATTGGACGACCTGGATTTAAAACAGCAGGCCGATGCCGAATTTACCGGTGATAGCTTCACTTCGCGTTTTTCTGGAGAATGGATTCCGTCTGAGCATAGAGACAAAATACCGGAAGAACAAAAACCCTTTGCCGTGGATAAACACGCATTACGCTGGAGCGAATTCAAACACATGTCGGCTGACCACATGTTGTCGCACGTACAAACCAAAGTCTTCCCATTCTTAAAAGATATAAACGGCCAAGCATCCTGCTTCACCCACCACATGAAAAACGCCGTGTTCATCATCCCCAAGCCAATGCTCTTGGTGGAAGCAGTTAAAACCATCGACGAAATGTATGCCGAGATGGAAAAAGATTCGCAGGACAAAGGTCAAGCGTTTCAGGATATCCAGGGCGATGTTTATGAATACCTTCTGTCGGAAATCGCCAGCGCCGGTAAAAACGGCCAGTTTCGCACACCTCGCCATATCATTAAGTTGATGGCCGAACTGGTACAACCGCAATTAGGCCATCGCATTGCCGATCCAGCCTGTGGTTCCGGCGGTTTTTTGCTGGGTGCCTATCAATACATCGTTACCCAATTGGCGATCAAAGCCGCCAAGAATAACGACAGCAGTGCGGCACACCTGCAAACCGACGAAGACGGCTTTAAACGCACGTCAGTCAGCGCCAGCTTGACCGAAAACGCCAAAAACATCCTTAACGAAAGTTTATGGGGTTATGACATCGACAGTACGATGGTGAGATTGGGCTTGATGAACCTGATGATGCACGGCATCGACGAGCCACACATTGACTACAAAGATACCCTCAGCAAAAGTTTTGACGAGGCCAGCCAGTACGACATCGTTATGGCGAACCCTCCTTTTACCGGCAGTATCGACAAGGGCGACATCAACGAAAGCCTGAAACTAGGCACAACCAAAACCGAGCTGTTATTTATCGAAAATATCTATCGTTTGCTGAAAAAAGGCGGCACGGCGGCCGTGATCGTGCCGCAAGGTGTTTTGTTTGGTTCCGGTAATGCCTTTGTGGCAGCGCGGAAAATTCTGGTGGATAGCTGTGATTTAAAAGCGGTAATCACATTGCCCAGTGGCGTGTTTAGACCTTATGCGGGGGTGAGCACCGCCATTTTGATCTTCACAAAAGTCTATGACCAGTTAGACAAGGTCGATCAACCTACCACACAACAGGTGTGGTTTTATGACATGCAAAGCGATGGCTATTCATTGGATGATAAACGCAACAAGCTAGACGGCCACGGCGATTTGCAAGATATTGTTGCGAACTACCACAGCCGCCAAACTGAGCAAGCCACTGACCGCACACAACGCCACTTTACAGTGCCGCGACAGGAAATTGTCGATGAAAACTACGATCTGAGCTTAAGCCGCTATAAGGAAGATGTGTTTGAGGAAATCCATTACGATAAGCCAGAGGTGATTTTGCATCGCTTATTGGTGAGTGAGGTGGGTGAAGATTTTGATGTGCAGGAGCTGGGTAAAATTCATGGCGGAATAGTCAAGGAGTTATTGACGTTGAAAGGGATGATCAACTAATGGGAGAGAAGCTAGGAAAACTTATTTCAATAACGAAAGGCAATAAACATTCGGTTGCTGACACAATTTCAAATGAATCGAAACGCGTATTAAGCATTGTTGACCTTAGGCATGACATCAACATGGTGTTTACCAACGATTCTAAAGGCACTGAGGTTACTCCTGATGACATCATGATTGCTTGGGATGGTGCAAATGCTGGGACAATCGGTTATGGCAAATCTGGCTATATTGGCAGCACTATTGCACGATTACGATTTAAAGAAAAAGGTAAATTTAATACGGCCTTCGTCGGCATATTTTTAAAAACTCAGTTCGCTTACCTTCGTCAAACGAGCACAGGCGCAACCATCCCGCATATTAGTCGGTCTGCGCTAGAGTCCATCAAGCTTCCACTACTTAAACTCGACGACCAAATCCGCATCGCCACGCTGCTTAGCCGCGTCGAGGTACTGATTGCCACCCGCAAAGATAACCTGCGCCTGCTAGATGAATTTCTAAAAAGCACGTTTTTTGAAATGTTCGGAATTTTAAATGCCGAATACAAAACATGGATGCCTTACAAATTGTCTGATCTTACTGAGATTGTGTCTGGGGCAACAAAAGGGAAAAAATATAACGTCCAGGAAATGATAGAAGCCCCATATATGAGAGTCGCTAATGTCCAAGATGGGCATTTGAATTTGACAGAGATTAAAACAATTTTTGTCTCTGTAGATGAATTTAACCGCTACCAGCTTCAAAAGGGAGATATTTTACTTACAGAAGGAGGAGATCCCGACAAGCTAGGAAGAGGTGCGGTTTGGGAAGGCGAAATAAAAAACTGCATTCATCAAAATCACATCTATCGAGTACGTATTACAAATAATAAATTGTTAAACCCTTATTTTCTTAGTGCGTTGGTTGGATCAATTTACGGCAAGTCCTATTTTCTAAAAGCTGCAAAACAAACAACAGGAATTGCTACAATCAACTCTACCCAGTTAAAAAGCTTTCCGATATTCTTACCTCCCATTGAACTACAAAACCAATTTTCCGCCATCGTCGATAAAACCGAATCCTTAAAAGGCCACTACCAGCATAACCTCACCGAACTGGAAAACCTTTACGGCGCACTCAGCCAAAAAGCCTTTAAAGGCGAGCTGGATTTAAGTCGTGTGCAGTTAATAACTGAGAAATCCACTGAAAATAATTTAAATAAAGAGACAGTAACCATAAATGATAAGGGAAAAGCAGACAATTTAAAGAAAGGTATGAAAGTTACTAAAATTAAAACTTTTCAGGAACTGTTTGATGATTTCATAAGTAAAAGTAAAGGGGTTTTGAATTTAGATGAGTTTTGGAAAGTTGTGTCGGATGATTTTCAACGTTTTTATGATCATGATGAACAATATACGTACCAACCATACAACATTAATGAATATGAGCAAGTTAAAAACTGGTTATTTGAGTTAATAAATAAAGACAAAGTCAGTCAGAGTTTTAATGTAGTAACTAATCAAATCGAACTAAGAGTTAATAAATGAAGTTGGTGCGGCTTAAAATTAACGAGCCGTTTCGTAGCCTGCAGTCAGGCTTTGATTTGCATTTTCTTCGGGAGTGGGATAATCAAGAAGATAGCGATATAGCTGCCTGGGAATTTGCCCCTTACATTTTGGCAGGGCCTAACGGTAGCGGCAAATCCAATGTGTTAGAGGCGTTGGCGGCAATCTTCTATCACATTGAATGCCAGCACTTGTCTTACCGACCTGATTTATTTGCTTATGACGAAGAGACAAATCCCTCCGGCTTTAAGGAAGAATGTGCTCAACCAAACGCCTTTGAACTGGAATATTTGATTGCTACCCCAGATAGGCTACAGGAAGGCGCAGCAGGTCTTATTGCTCATATTAAGATTGTCAAAACACCTGATAGCGGCGCACAAATGTTTTGGCTAAATCATCCAGGGTTTGGCGACGAAAAACCTCTTTCGCGTATAGATGCCTGGGAATTATTGCCAAATTATGTTTTGGCATATTCCTCCGGCGAGAATGAAATCCTTAGCCTGCCTTTTTTTAAAATGCGCTTTATCCAGTTGGATGAATATCTGGATAGCCTAAAAAAAGACGTCTACTATGAAGGTAGACCGGAATCCAGGCAAATATACCTGGATAATGCTTTTAGTCAGGCCATACTTCTTTGTAATTTATTGTTTGAAAAAGATTCAGCGCTTAAACCTTTCCAGCAGGACATGGGCATAGGTACTTTGCAGGAATTTCGCATTATTCTTAAAAAAAGAATTGAAATTTCCGCAGAGCAAGCAAATCACTATCCAGAAGACTTTTTGATTGTTGATGATACTGAGCCAGAAACCAAACGCTATTTTTTACCTATACTAAAAAAATTCGATTCTGCAATCGATACAATGTTTTCGTTTGATCCGGTCATCAATCGATTGCGCCGTTGTGCGACCAGTTATTTTGAAGATACCGAAAATGATTGTTTGTATCTGGATTTTTTGGTCAATGACGCTATAAGAGCAGCTTTTAAAAATAACTTTGCGACTGCTGATAACCTCGTCTCGGGGCTTGAGTTGTTTCAAACTTTCCGCACTTTGCTGACGCTTAATTTGTATTCGATAAGCGACAATTTGAAAAGAGACTTGTATGGTTCTAATAGCTTATATGTAAATGAAACCATCCCCGTATTGCCCTCTGACGAACGAATAATGCGTTTTAAATACGTAAAATTTAACAAATCTGATGTACCGAGTGGCGTTATGCTTAAAGACCTTTCCGACGGAGAGCATCAATTTTTACATAGCTTGGGGCTTTGTCTACTATTTAAAAACACTAACAGTCTGTTCCTGTTGGATGAACCGGAAACCCACTTTAATCCGGATTGGCGCTCCAAGCTCATTTCTCGCTTGCGCGATTGCTTCAAAGAGGCTGATGAGTCTTTCAGCAGAGAAATGCTGATAACTACACATACTCCATTTTTAATTTCTGATAGCAAACCGGAACAAGTGTTGGTGTTTACAAAGGAAGATGGCATCGTTGATGTAAAACGACCAGACTACAATACGCTCGGCGCTTCAATTAATAAAATTACGCTGAAAACTTTCGATAAAAAAGAAACCATTGGCGGCTATGCTGAGCAACAAATGAAAATGCTAAAGGAACGATTTGAACAAGGTAGGGATTCCGATACGGATGGTGAAAAAAAATCTTTGATTGATGAGATCAATCACCAACTGGGCGATTCGGTGGAAAAAATCTTATTGATTAAAACCATTCTTGACACCATGGATAGCAAGTAGGGAGAAAAAGCCGATGTTATTTCCCTACACTTATGTACCGCATGATATGGAGAAAATGCAGACATATGTTGATTTTATTTTTTTTGAAGTATGGAGCAAGGCAAAGGGTAATACATATAGTATCGATACACTTTTTACTGAAAACCAAGAGCTCTATGAAATCGTAACCGAGTTACATTTCAGCGCGGTCAAAGGTGCAGAGTTTTTTTTAACTGGCTTACAGCAAATTTTTGAAGATTTCAAGTTGGTTTCAGATGCAGATATTGCCAAGTTATCGCATTGGTATGAGTCAAATAACAATATAGGTTTGCTCTGTGCCAATGATGCTTCTGCAACACCAGCGACCTACTCCGATATTGAAAGTATTTCAGAAGATTTAAGCAGACATCTGGGGCAGTTTTTTAAAAATTTGTATGCTCAAGATTTCCTATCGCTGAAATCAATTACCAATAGAATTGGTGTTATTGACGATCATTACAAAACTTTTGTGACCATAAATTCAAGCGGTAAATGCCCATTTTGCGGTATCTCAGATATAAAAGGCATCGATCATTCTACGCGTGAAGCTTATGATCATTTTTTACCTAAGGGCATATATCCCTTTAATTCTATAAATTTCAGAAATTTAGCACCAGCCTGCAACAACTGCAATAGTTCCTATAAACTGACCAAAAACCCGCTTTATCAATTCAAAAACCCACTCAAAAAGCAATCAGGTGTTCGACGAAAAAGTTTCTATCCCTATCAGGCCAATGACTATTCACTAAATATTGAAATAGCCATTTGTTGTCAAGATTGGACATCTATTAAACCTGGAGATATTGTTATTAAGGTAGGACCCGATGAGTTCACTGAGGAAATAAACACTTGGTTGGATGTTTATGGCATAGAAGAACGATACAAAGCCATGTGTTGTACTGAAAATGCTGGTAAGTACTGGATTGAACAAGTCTTGGATGAGTGCCAAAATGATGGCAGCAATCCCGAAATGATTTTTATTACCTTAGTTCGACAAGCAAAATTAAAACCATTTGCTGAAGTGAATTTTCTAAAATTACCCTTTTTAGAAGCTTGTAATCAGGCAGGGTTGTTTAATGCAATTTAAGGTAATCCGGTGTATTTAAGAGTCCACATCCCAAAATGTCCAGGTTATATAAAAGGCTCGCAAAACCAAAAATGATCATACCTTATCTGGCAAAATCGATCACATTGGATCATAATGACCCAATTACGTAACCATAGTGACTCACTTATATGGCTATCGCTACCCAAATAAAAGCTTTGCTTAAATCCCATGTTGATGGCGATGATGCTTTGTTTTTGTCTATTGCTATGCAGATGGCGGCTCAAGAAGCAAAACAAGGGCATGGAAAACTCGCTAAGGAAATTCGAGACTTAATCGACGAGGCAAAATCTAATCCTCACAAGAATGATACAACTCCAATACCATTGGTTAAACCGAAAGGTGAGCTTGGTCATTTACTCAATGTTACGTATCCAAAGTTGCGCTTGGTAGATATGGTCTTATCAGCCAACATAGAAACAAAGCTACAAAGGCTAATCAAGGAACATAAACAGGTTCAAAAGTTGCGATCTCACGGTTTAGCTCCCCGTAAAAAGCTGTTGTTGATCGGCCCGCCGGGAACTGGCAAAACCTTAACTGCATCAGTTTTGGCGGGTGAACTCGGTTTACCATTATTTATTGTCAGGCTTGAAAGCCTGATGACAAAATATATGGGAGAGACAGCGGGCAAGCTGCGGTTAATATTTGATGCCATTCAGCAAACCCGTGGCGTTTATTTGTTTGATGAGTTTGATAGTATTGGGTCACAAAGGGGCAATTCTAACGATGTTGGCGAAATACGCCGTGTGCTGAATAGTTTTTTACAGATGATCGAACAGGATACGTCCGACAGCTTGTTATTAGCGGCAACTAATCATTCAGAATTGCTTGATCATGCATTGTTTCGACGTTTCGATGATCTGATCGAATATGATTTACCAGAAAAACAAGAAATCATTGCGGCCTTAAAATCGAAATTGGCAGCTTTTAAGACCTCCAAAATTTTTTGGACTAAAGCGGCTGAAGCGGCGGATACCTTAAGCTATGGCGATATTACCAGAGCTTGCGAAGATGCTATCAGAAATTCGATTATCTCCAACAAAGAGTGTGTTAGTCATTCAGACCTCATGTTCTCAATAAAAGAGCGGTGTTTAGTACGGCAGAAGCAACAATCAAAACCGTAAATGGCTCAGAACAGCAAGGAACACCTTCCGCATCTTTTTGTAAAAAATACTGCCACAAAAAGTCTGTATACGCGACCTAAGAAAGGAGGTGGCGGAGCAGAACTAGAAATTCCCCAGCGGAATAGGAGCATACACGCCCAACAACTGCTCACCCAAATTGAACAAGCTAAAATCCAAGAAACTAGCATCATTCAAGAACAAAAAGCATTCGGATTGGATGTCAATAACGGAATTTATCTGGCTTTTGAAAGCGAAAAAGACTTTGAATTAAAGTTTAAAAGCCTGGAAGTTCAGCGCAGCGGCATTGAGCTTTGTGCCGTTAAAGAAATAGATGGCAAGATCATTGCCACTGTTTTTGTCCCCGAAGGAAAACTAACTTATTTTCTGAAAAGAATTACTCAATACCAAGATGAAAATACGCCAAAAGACAAACCCAAAAACAATGATCTGGTTGCAAACATTGCTGCCATAAAATTGGCCGCTTTGGATGCGCTCTGGACTGATGATACTGCGTTATTGCCTGATGCCGAGGTGTCAATCTGGTGGGAGGTTTGGTTACGTTGTGCCGACAACATTGATTATGAAGCTTTTCTTCGTGAACATGCCGTTCAATTGGAAATGAAGGTCGGTATTGAGTCAATACGGTTTATTGATAGAACGGTAGTGCTTGTTTATGGCACTAAAGATCAGATGAGCCGTTCCATTCATCTATTAGGTTCAATTGCTGAACTTAGAAAAGCAAAAGACACAGCCGATTTTTTTACCGGTATGGATAGGAAAGAACAACATGACTGGATTAGCCAAACATTGGGGCATTTGATGCCTCCGTCTGATGCTGCTCCTTTTGTTTGCATTCTGGATACCGGGATGAATGAAAAACACCCTTTGCTTGAACTGGTTGCGGATTCAAAGGATATGCACACCTATAATCCGGCATGGGGTACTGATGACAGACATGGACACGGTACTGAAATGGCCGGTTTATCAGCTTATGGCGACTTAACCGATGTGTTGGCTTCTGCCTTTCCTATACAACTTACGCACCGTATTGAATCGGTTAAAGTCACACCATCTCCAGGTTTTCATGAGGATAAGCGTTTATATGGTGCGATTACACGCGAAAGTATCGCTCGGGTTGAAATTGTACCAGATCGGCAACGCGTTTATTGCATGGCTTTGACTGCCACTGATGATAGAGATGGAGGGCGGCCTTCATCCTGGTCAGCAACGATTGATGCCATTACATCTGGGTATGAAGACGAACAACAACGATTGATTATTTTATCAGCTGGTAATACAGATTTAGCCATGAGGCACGAATACCCAAACAATAACATGACCGATGAAGTTCATGATCCGGGACAATCATGGAACGCTTTAACAGTTGGGGGCTATACCGAAAAAGTCCGGCTTGATCCTGAAGAAAATCCAGGTTGGTTGCCAATAGCGCCTTTAGGTGATTTATCTCCTTCCAGTTGTACTTCCATGAATTGGCAGAAAATCTGGCCTATTAAGCCGGATATTGTTATGGAAGCAGGCAATATGGCTAAAAATCCAGAATATGAACATGCCGATTATATTGATGATGCCCTGCAATTGTTGACGACTGGGCATAATTTTTTAATGGGTAAGCAACTGGTTTCGTCTGGCGATACCAGTGCTGCAGCAGCATTAGCAGCACATTTAGCGGCAAAAGTACAAGCTCAATATCCTGAATACTGGCCTGAAACAATCCGTGCATTAATGATTCACTCTTCGCAATGGACAGCAGCTATGCAAGCAAGGTTTGCACCATTAAGCACCAAGGATAAATATCGGCAATTATTGCGATATTGCGGTTATGGTGTCCCCGATGAGGAAACGTTATTTTGGAGCAGTCGAAATGAATTAACGTTAATCGCACAAGATGTATTGCAACCTTATGATAAAGAAAAAAGCACAGTAAAAACGAGTGATATAAATTTACATAGTTTGCCATGGCCTAGTGTAGTGTTACGCGATTTACCAGCAGATACCCGCGTTGAAATGAGAGTTACCTTATCTTATTTTATTGAACCGAATCCAGGTTCAAGAGGCTGGGTAAACAAATACCGCTATGCATCCCACGGGTTACGTTTTGATGTGCGCCGATCACTTGAAAGTTTGTCTGAATTTAAACAGCGCATCAATCAAGTTGCGAGGGATGAAGAATACAATCGGCTATCTAAGCCCGAAAGTGGGGAATGGCAATTGGGTGAAAATTTACGCAGTTTGGGTTCCATTCATTCTGATATCTGGTATGGTTCGGCGGCAGAACTTGCAGAACGCGGCTATATAGCTGTTTATCCGGTTATAGGTTGGTGGAAAGAACGAGCAAATTTAGAGCGTTGGGGGAAACACGCTCGCTATGCTTTGATTGTCAGTATTAAAACACCTGGGGTTGAAACGGACATTTACACGCCGGTAGAAAATCAAATATCGCTGCCGGTGGTTGTTTAATTTTTTATAAATTAGGCACTCTTTGTTGGCAAAATTTCAAAATTTTGATTAAGACTCGTACAAATAGCTATTTTGACCAAAACATAGTCAAACTAACCAAACCCATTAATTTTTTAGGACTTATGCCTAACAAAAGAGACAATACCACAAGGTTATGAGCAATTTTTGTGGATTATTCTCTCCAGCAGAGCCGAAATCACTTGACGGATAACCAAAGCATAACAATTGCCGAAACCAGCGCCATTATTGAAGCGGCAAAATTAACATAGAGCATTGACCGCATGGTTTTTAACTGGCTATTTAAAGACCTTAAATGCTTTGAAGCCCTGAGTTGTTGCTCCATGGTGATGTCACCGCTTTTGTCGGCAATTTCCCTGGCAAGGTTTTCAATCTGCTGTTCAATCAGCTCGTTTATAAGATGCCGGTGACTGTTTTCCATATTGCCTAGAATCTCACTGGCTTTACTTTCCATGTTCTTGCTCCACAAATCAGCGGCTGCTTCCAAATTAACATGGAATTCATGGATTAACACTTCTTGCTTGCGGGCGAATTCGTCCAATAATAAACCGTTGATGGTTTGCAAAACCAGGATTGGATCGTTATTGCCAAGAGCAATACCGTGCTTTACAGCAACAGCACGGATGATGGCTTCCATGCCATCGTCTGACCGATCAGTTTTTATCTTAGTTGCTTGATTCGCTTGGCTGCTATCAATGCCCCGACTTAACAATCCCTCGCTCATAAAATTACCGCAGCATCCAGTCTCTTAAAAATATCGTCTTGCATGATTTTTAATCTTTGCCGGGTCATGATTGTTTTGTCAGGATCATTTATCGCTTCATCGAAGGTCAGGTTTTGATTCAGCATGGTGCTTAAATCATGCCCGAATGTTTCATGCTTATGCTCCGGTATTTGGATCAATGCAGTGATGGACTCCTTATTCGCCTTATAGACAGCCATCTGCTCAAATGTTTTACCATCAGACTTCACTTCGCCCCAGTAGGAATTGAGCCAGACAATAAATTTGGTATTTCCCTTTAAGTGGTGCGCCATTTGAGCAAAGCCCACTAAGGTGTCGTTTAGCGCCTGTCCGCCTGTGATGACGGTATGGATGATCAACTCATGGCCGAGGCTTTGTAATATTTCCGGTATGCCCATCTCCTTAATGTAGGTTGATAAGGCAATGAATGAACTCGCACCGTTATCAATTACCGTGTCGCCTTGTGATTGCACTATTAATTCTATAATTTCATCGAATTTACGCTGGTTGATTTCATCGTTCTCGATGATGTCTAGCGACTTAACAGGCAGGTGATCATATCGGCTGAAAGTTTTGTTGATGGGGTCAGTATCAATTAAAGTCAGCGGTTTCTTTGGATCACTGTGCTTATGGATTAGATATTGCGTGAGTAGGCTTGCGATCAATGATTTTCCAACGCCGCCCTTACCTTGGAGAATGACATGTATTTTAGACATTAGATTAAATCCTTTGGGTTGATTTTGGGGTGATGGGACATACCATCGGGTAGATTTAACTTGGTAGGCTCTACCTGATGAATGGACTCAACGCTTTGAGATGCCGAATTCAGCGTACCAGTCTTGATTTTGGGATCATTTGAAGTGGGTTTACCTCCTTGCTCTGCTTTCTCGCTATGCCGAGTTAAATTTTGTTTTCTGAGATACCTGGAAAAAGTCACGTAATGAACCGTGATGATGTTTTCTTCCGTTAAGGCTTCCCAGAGCGCCTTAGCGGTATAGCCTTTCTCTAAATAGGTCTTAATCAGTTCCAGATTCGCCAAAAATTCCACGTAGCTTAGATTATTTGATTGTTTCGCCCGCGCAACCAGGGCTTTTTCAAGGGCATTGGCTTTTGTTGACTCAGACATTTTTTAACCTCATCGGAAATTAGTTCACATCATTCAGGAGTATATTTGGATACTAATCGCAAATATGTGAAACTGTTAGACATTAAGTTATAAATATTTAAACAATCTGTTATTATAAGTAATTAATGTATCTATATGGTTATAATATGAAAATATCATAATATATTGACAAATACAATTATTTTAAGTAATAATATAGCTAAAGTTACACAGAAAAGGCGGGCAGGATAGGTGAAGTTGGCCAACCGTTTCACGGTTGCCAACTTCACAATTCTTATTCGCGCTTGCAGCGCTCAACGAACATCCTGCCCTGCGGGACAACGTTAGAGAAAAGTGAGGTGGAGAATGAAGATTGAGTCAACATCCAACCGGAAAACCACCACACCGATCAAGGTGTGTTGTACGCCTGATGAACGGCAAACCCTCATTGAAAAAGCCGGACAATGCGGGTTATCCGTTTCCAACTTCTTGCGGACAGTTGGCTTAGGGTTTGGCATTGTGAGCTTGGTTGATCACCGCAAAGTCGATGAACTGGTTCGGATCAACGGTGACCTTGGGCGATTGGGCGGCTTGTTAAAGCTTTGTCTTGGTAACGAAGCGAGTTTTCAACACGTCAGTACCCACGGATACAAAGAACAAATCGTGGCCACGATTTCTGACATCAAAGCCAACCAGGCAAGCATGAAAGCTATCATTAAACAGGTGGTTAAGCCATGATTGCCAAGGCCATCCCGATGAAAACGGCAGAGAAAAGCCATTTTGCTAAATTGGTGGCTTATATCACCGATGAGCAAGATACGACATTCCGATTGGGGGTGGTCAATATTACCAACTGTTACAGTGATGAAGCAGAAGATGCTATTTTGGAAGTCCTTAACACTCAGATGCAAAACCGCCGCGCTACATCTGATAAAACCTACCACCTGATCGTCTCATTCCGTGCCGGGGAAGAACCCAGCACAGAAACCTTGAAAACCATCGAGGATGAAATCTGTACTGTCCTTGGCTTTAAAGGCCATCAACGCGTCAGTGCTGTCCACTGTGATACCGAAAACCTGCATATCCATATCGCCATCAATAAAGTCCATCCAGTCAAGCACACCATCCATAATCCCTTCCAAGACTATAATACCTTGGCGAAACTGTGTGCCAATCTCGAACAGCAATACGGCCTGGAAGTTGACAACCACAGCACCCAACGTAACCACAGTGCAGGTAGGGCGCGGGATATGGAAGCCCATGCCGGGGTCGAAAGCCTGATTACCTGGATACAACAAAATGCCCTGGCTCAGATTAAGCAAGCCAATAGTTGGGAAGCATTGCATACTGTATTGCATGAAAATGGTCTTCGTATTAAGGCTAGGGGTAATGGCTTGGCAATTTGTACGCTTGATTCTGAGCTGGGTGTAAAAGCCAGTTCCGTCGCCCGGGAATGCTCCAAGAAACAATTGGAACAACGTTTAGGCAGTTTCCAACCTGCCAATGAACGAAGCCTTGCAGCAATCAAAGTCAAACAAAGCTATGAACGGTCGCCATTGACAAACAATTCAGCAAAAACCGAACAACAATCAGTACGCATTAATAACCAAGCCAAATTATACAGCGCAGAACTGTTCAGCGTTTATCAGTCTCAAATGGTGGAAAAAAGCGTTATCCGAAACGACGCTATGCACAAGGCAAGGGCACAACATAAAGCCCAAATCCAACAAGCCAAAGACAAAGCCGATAATAAGCGCCGTTGGATCAAAGCCCTCATCCAACCCGGTATCAACAAAAAACTGCTGCTTGGGTTGGTCGGTAAATACTTACAAGCCGACATCAAGCAAATAAACGCAGAATACAAACACAAAAGGCAGCGGCTGTACAACCAACATCGGCGACAAACTTGGCTGGATTGGCTGCAAACACAAGCCGTACAGGGCAAACGGGATGCCTTGCAACTGTTACGGCAGCGGCATGTGAATAATGACCAAAGGGGGAATTACCTCGTTAAGTCAAAATACAACGCGGCGGAACAACCAGGCGCAATACCGCATGATCCCCAGTTACCCAAAGTCAAGATCACCAAGAAAGGCACGGTGTTTTATTTGCACGATAAAGCCGTCATTAAAGACGACGGCAACCACTTCCTTGTAGCCGCCGAAGCCAACCAAGACGTGCTGACGACTGCCCTTGTCCATGCCAAACAGCGACATGGATACCAGTTATCCGTACACGGTAACGAACTATTTCAGGAAAACGTCGTTAGGGCTTCCGTCAAAGCCGGACTCAACATCAGCTTCGACCAAGACCACCTGGAACGGCGGCGGGTGCAATTAAGTGCCGAGAAACAAATGTTCGGCGACGGCGCAGTCAAGATATTAACCACCCAACAAAGCATGGGCAGGAGGCGATGATGAAAATCATGTCAATCGTACGATGGGTTTGTTTATTCCCATTTATCGTTTTGTTTGGGGTTTGGTATTTAATCAAATTTATGATGGGTTTGATTGTTCTGGTATTAGTGGCATGGCTAATCCATACACTATTTGGCTTAGCCGGAGATGTCGTGCTTACTCTGCCAGTTATTTATGTCTTGTCATATTTATTGCCCAATCCTCGACTTGGTGATATCGCCAACAAAATAAAATTCAAGATTAAAGCGAATAGAAAAGACAAGGTTATGCAAAGAGCCCAGGTTGTGGATTTTAAAGCCTATCGGCGCGGTGCAAAGCCATGAAGGATAAGTTTAACAATTCGATTGGCCCATTGGCGCATAAATCGGGTAGCAGTTCAAATAAGGGGTTACGGGCTTTTGTTGCACTCATGGCTCTATGGTTAGGATTACAAACCGCAACCCAGGTATTTGCCTTTGAATTTCAATTTCACCCTTTGCTTGGTTTGAATGTGTTCCATATCTACGCACCTTGGGCAATTATTGTCTGGGCTGTAAATTGGGGAGAAACCTATTCTTCCTATCTGCTACGCGCCGGTAATTTCGGAATTTTAGTGGCTGGCGTAGGATTGCTATTGCAGACCGTTGTTATTATGGTCTTGGATAACTCGGCAAAAGCCAGCCTTTATATGCACGGTTCGGCACGGTGGGCGAACTTGAAAGACATCCGACTTTCCGGATTGTTGCCTCGTCCAAGAAGATTATTTTTTTGGCTATTGGGTAAGCAACAACTAAAAAGTAGTGGTGTTTTTGTGGGGGCTTGGCAAGATAAACGCGGACAAACCCATTATTTACGGCACAGTGGCGGCGAGCATGTGTTGTGTATCGCTCCTACTGGTTCCGGCAAAGGCGTGGGCTTGGTGATCCCGACGCTTTTGACCTGGCCGCAAAGCACGGTCATCACCGATTTAAAGGGCGAATTATGGGGGGCGACCGCAGGTTGGCGACAACAACGTGCCAACAATAAAGTGTTACGCTTCGAACCTGCGACTAAAGATTCAGTACGCTGGAACCCCTTGGATGAAATCCGCTTAGGGACACAATTTGAAGTCGGCGACGTGCAGAACCTGGTTAACTTAATTGTAGACCCAGATGGTCGTGGCTTAGAAACGCATTGGCAAAAGACTTCCCATGCCTTGCTGGTCGGGGTCATGATCCATGCCTTATACCTTGCCAAAAAAACAGGAGAAAAGGCCACCTTACAACACATTGACCGGATGTTGTCCGATCCGCAAAAATCTTTAAACGATTTATGGCAAGAGATGCGCTACAACTTGCATCGAAACGGAAGCTCACATGAATTGGTATCGTCAGCCGCCATGGACATGATCAGCCGGCCCATTGAGGAAGCCGGGTCGGTACTGTCAACTGCCAAATCGTATTTATCTCTCTATCGTGATCCGGTCGTGGCTGAAAATATTTGCAGCTCGGATTTTTGCATTAACGACTTGATGAACAACGACTCACCCGTGAGTCTGTATATTGTTACGCAACCGAATGATAAAACCCGGCTACGTCCACTAGTTCGTATACTTATCAACATGGTTATCCGTTTATCCGCGCAGGGCTTGACCATTAGCGACGGGATACCCAAAGCGTCTTATAAGCATCGTCTGTTATTGATGCTGGATGAGTTTCCGGCCTTGGGCAAACTGGATATTTTGCAGGAATCTTTGGCCTTTTTAAGGGGCTATGGTATCAAGTGTTATTTGATCTGCCAGGACATTACCCAACTTAAAAGCCGTGAATACGGTTATGGCCCGGATGAATCGATCAGTTCGAATTGCGCCGTGGTCAATGCCTTTGCCCCCAACCGCATTGAAACCGCTGAACACTTGTCGAAATTGACCGGGCAGACCACGATTGTCAAAGAGCAGATCACTACCAGCGGTCATCGCGCCAGCATGTTATTGGGCAATGTATCGCGCACCACGCATGAAGTGCAGCGGCCTTTGTTGACCCCCGACGAATGTATGCGGATGCAAGGGGCAATCAAAGACAATCACGGCATGATCGAAAAACCCGGAGATATGTTGGTGTTTATGGCGGGTTACCCGGCTATCTACGGTGTCCAGCCCCTGTATTTTAAAGACCCGGCATTAATGGCGCGGTCACGTATATCGCCACCGGAAAAAAGCGATACCTTAAAAACAAGGTTTAAACCCAGCTCTTCCATTTGTAACGATGCCAAACGGTTACCTATAGAAGAAGCTGGAGCGACAGGTCGGCTAGACACAGGGCATGAACATTCCATACAAAGAGGGGCAACAACCCATGTACGCTCATCCAGTCGATAAATTTAATCCTCCGGCGACATCTTTGCGGGAGCAATCGCGTTATCACCGGACAATTAATGTGTTAACAACTTTTTTGTTATTGGGCTTCTCAATCCTATTCGTAAGCGATTGGTTGGGCTTACGGTTAAACACGACACATAGTGTTGACCCAGGCTTTTATTGGGTGGTCAATAAACAACCGGAAAAAGGGGATTTCGTTTCGTTTTGTCCTGCAAAAAATTCACTGACCCAGATGGCGCATGAGCGTGGCTATATTGGTTTTGGCAATTGTCCAGGCCACTACGAGCGTTTATTAAAAATCGTTGTAGGCGTAACAGGCGACAAGGTAGAACTACATAAACAAGGTGTTTATATAAACGGAACATTACTGCCGCAAAGTGCCGTTTTGTCTCAAGATGGTTTAGGCAGGGCTTTGCTGCCGTTTAGTAAAAAGGCCATTGTACTAAAACCCGATGAACTCTGGGTGATGACAAACCGCAGTCCCTTATCGTTTGACAGCCGATATTTCGGTCCGATCCGATTAGCCCAAATTAGTGATGTGGTTAAACCCTTATGGACTTGGCGGTAAGTCTACTGCGCCCGTTAAGTTACTTAATCCGAATACGGAGATAGACATGAAACAATTAGATGACAATTCGATACAAAAAATAAATCCCAATGCTTCGGATGATAATGCTAATGCCGATGAAATATTAAACGACAAATTGACCGATGCCATGACACCGGGATTTGCACCCGAATTTGACCCAGATGAGGCTGAACGTGCTGGTGCTTTTGAAGAAGATGCCTTAAGCGAAGCCGATGCCTTAGACAGTTGCATTGATTCCCCGGATGAAGGTTAGCCGTCATGGCGAAAACCCCTAATCCAGATCAAGTTGATTTATTTGATGATTGGCTTGTTGTCGAGGACGTCGTATCACCTTCAAATAACTCGACCCAAACCATAGAAAACGAAGATGAAACAGGAATAGTAGATTTTGACAAAGCCCGTTATCAACTCGCGCTAAGTTTGGCAGATCAGTTGGACAAAGATGGTGAAATCACCATGAAGTCCTTAACTGAGGAAGCCAACCTCGCATTCGGCGGCACCCAGCCGGAAGGCGTGTACTCGACAAAAGATGCTTATGATGCCATGGAAGCCGCTTTTAACATCCATCTTATCCGAACTGAAAACGCTGATTTCACCCGTCAAAATGCGGCATGGGCAAATAATAAGGCTGCCGAACTAACAATCCGTATCCAAAAATTACCTACGCAAACCAAGCGCGACGAAGAAATGGACGAGTTCCAGCAATTCAGCACACCACCCGCCTTAGCGTTTGTGGCCAATTGGGTGGCGAATGTCAAATCGACCGATGCTGTACTTGAACCTTCTGCCGGTACGGGCGATTTGGCGGTATGGTCTCAGGTTGTCGGCGCTGAAGTCATTTTGAATGAATTGTCTCCTCGGCGACAAACCTTACTTGCTGAACTCTTTCCAAAGTCCTTGCTGTATAAGGAAAACGCCGAGCAACTGGATAATGTCCTGCCAAGCGAAATAGTGCCATCAGTTGTGGTGATGAATCCACCCTTTTCATCGACCGCTGGGCGTGTGCAAGGCCAGCGTGATACCTCAAACGGCGCAAGGCATATAGAACAAGCTTTAAAACGGTTGCAAGACGGTGGCCGCTTGGTTGCCATTGTCGGCCAGGGCATGGCAGCTGACCGTCCCGCGTTCAAGGCGTGGTGGAGTGCCATCGAGAAGAAATACACAGTCCGGGCAAACATAGGCATCTCCGGCAAGGACTATGCGAAGTATGGGACGACGTTTGATAACCAAATTTTGGTCATCGACAAAACCGGGGCTACGACCCAACCGATTTTGACAGGCTATGTCGAGTCGGTCGCTGAACTACCACAATTATTGGAGGGTATAAAAAATGACCATCAACAACTACAACCAAGCAACAATAAACCAACAAGCGATGAAGATACTCAAAACGTATCAGATTCCCTTCAACCCGACAACCGAATTGGCGGCGTTGGTACTGATTCGGGCAGCATTGGATCAGTACCTGTTGGACACGGGGGAGATAACCGAACCCGAGCTATTGATAGCCAAACTGTGGGCGAACCCCCAATTAGCGATGTCGTTAATGACGGAAGCGGAATCGGGGGTGACGTTCGAACTCGACCTGCCGGACTCATTGGAGGAAGCGGCAGCAATACTACTGGAGGAAATAGGGGCCTCATTGAAAGCAATGAACTCACCAGCATAACCATAGAAGCAAAGCAAGGTGAAGTCACCGAGTTCTCTGATGCCGTGTTTTCCAATTACACCCCACAGCGGCTGACCATTCCCGGCGCACAAAAGCACCCTGGAAAACTGGTGCAGTCTGCGGCAATGTCGGCAGTAGAGCCGCCGCCACCCACCTATGCACCAAAACTACCGGCTGACCTTATACAAGACGGTTTGCTGTCGATTGCCCAACTTGAATGCCTGGTTTATGCCGGACAAGCGCATTCCGAGCTATTGCCCAATGGCTCACGGAAAGGTTTTTTTATTGGTGATGGGACTGGGGTAGGAAAAGGCCGGGAAATTTCCGGCATCATTTTGGAAAACTTGATGCAGGGACGTAAAAAAGCCGTATGGGTTTCCTTTAACGAAGGCTTGATTGAAGATGCCAAACGGGACTTTGCAGGTATCGGCGGCAATCCTTTGAAGCTATTCTTTCAAGGCAAAACCAAGGCTGGCAACTCAATCACTCAGCATGACGGCATCCTTTTTACGACTTATTCGACCTTGCGTGGCGGGGAAAAGAAGCAAGCCAATGACCTGGGGCAGACAAAGGGTAAAACCCGCGCCCAACAGATCATAGATTGGTTGGGTGATGGTTTTGACGGAGTGATCGCTTTTGATGAAGCGCACAGCATGGGCAACGCCATTGGGGTAAAAGGCAAACGCGGCAATAGAAAACCCTCGCAGCAAGCCTTGGCAGGGATCAATTTGCAACGCAAGTTACCCAATGCGCGGGTTGTGTATGTATCAGCAACCGGCGCAACAGAAATCAGCAATCTGAGCTATGCCGACCGCTTGGGCTTATGGGGAGAAGGCACACCGTTTGCCGATGTGAATACTTTCATTGCCGATGTTTCCAAAGGTGGTATCGCTTCAATGGAATTGATAAGCCGCGATATGAAAGCGATGGGTATGTATATCGCCCGTTCCCTGTCTTATGACGGCGTGAGTTACGAACGGTTGGAACACAAGTTATCTGAATTCCAGGAAGATATTTACAATGAATTGGCAGGGGCTTGGCAAATTGTCTTAAACAATGTCGATGCGGCACTTGAAATTACCCAAGCGGGTAGCAACGGCAACGCAAAAAGTGCGGCATTAGCGCAGTTTTGGGGAACACATCAACGCTTTTTTAACCAAGTCATCACGTCCTTGCAAACGCCCCGTGTCATCGAGGACATAAGGCGACAACTGGAAGTTGGCAATGTCGCTATTATCCAGTTGGTCAATACCAATGAGGCTGCTCAAGAGCGCATCATTGCTGATGCGACTGCCCAGGATGCAGCGTTAGAAGACCTGGATTTCACGCCGCGCCAAATGTTGATGGATTACGTTAGGAACGGATTTCCGGTCGCTGCTTATCAAGAGTCCACTGACGACAACGGTAATAAAATATATGTGCCAGTGTTGGATTCAGATGGCAATCAGGTTTTTGACCGTGAAGCGATTGGCTTGCGTGATTCCTTGTTAGAAACGTTAAATCAAATTCGTGTCCCTGAAAATCCATTAGATTCCATCATAAACTCCTTCGGTACAGATGTGGTGGCGGAAGTCACTGGCCGCAGCCGCCGTTTTGTCCAGACTCGTGATGATGACGGCAACTTGAAGGTCGTTGAAGAAAAACGAGGCAAACATTCATCAAGGGCGGATGCCGAGGCCTTCCAGAACGACAAAAAGAAAATACTGGTGTTTTCAGGCGCAGGCGGCACGGGATACAGCTTCCATGCCGACAATACCGCTGAAAATAAGCGTAAGCGCATCCATTACATTTTGCAACCGGGATGGCGGGCAGATTCGGCGGTACAAGGCTTCGGTCGCACCCATCGGACGAACCAAGCCCAAGAACCACATTATGTCTTGCCAACGACCAACCTGAAAGCGCAAAAGCGTTTTGTATCGTCCATTGCACGGCGACTGGACCAGTTGGGTGCATTGACGCGGGGTCAACGGGAAGCAACCGGCCAGGGTATGTTTACGGCGGCGGACAACCTTGAAAGTGAGTATGCAACCACGGCGTTAAACATTTTCTTTGGCGACCTGTACCGAGGTGCGACCGGTTTGTCCTTCCAGGAGGTGACCAAACAGATGGGCTTGAATCTATTTGATTCGAACGGTTCGTTCTGTGAGACCAAAATCCCGGCCATTCCTCAGTTTTTGAACCGTTTGCTGTCGCTTAAAACTGGCCAGCAAAACGCGGTATTCGATGAATTCGAGAAAAGGTTGATAGAGGCTGTCGAATATGCCAAGCAACATGGCTTGTATGACAGCGGCTTGCAGACCTTGAAAGCCGTAAGCATCCAGAAAACCCGCGACGATGTGGCTTATGAAGACAAAGCATCTGGCGCTCAAACGCGCTATGTCGAACTGGCCGTTACCACTGAACTTTATTATTACGATTGGGCAGAAGCACTTCGGTTAGCCAATAAACGGTTGCAATTTACAAATGATATAAGCGGATGGTTTGTATCGGAGTACGGTAAGCATCAAGGTGATGTCTTCTATTTGAAAGATATTGGTGAGCGGATCAATACTGATGGCAAATCTGTAAGACGCGGTGTCATTTATGCCATCAAAAAAGACGGCCATAGCTATATCGATAATGCCGATGTGATCCACCGGGGTTGGGATTACCGGACAGTTTCGGTAAATAACGTAAACAGTTATCAGAAAGTCACCCTGTCCAGGGCGATTGATGAGGCCGAAGCAGAAGAGCTTTGGACGGCACAAGTTGCGAGAGCACCTAAGACGGAAACCAAGACCACAAGAATGATTGTCGGCGTGATCCTGCCTATCTGGGATCGGGTCGAGGGTTCTGAAAAGATTTACAGACTACAGACCGAAGACGGCGAAATGCTGCTGGGACGGTTTGTCAGTTCAAAATCAGCCAAGCAGACGCTTAAAAACCTGGGGCTTGAATCCAACTTGTCCAATATGACGGCTTATGAACTATTCATTGCCATTAAGGATGGCAACAAGGCCATTCTGTCCAACGGCTGGGAAATCTCAACTGCAAAAGTCAGCCAAGAAAACCGCATCGAAATTAAAGGCCGCAGCTACCTGGCCGAAGCCGAAAAAAGGGTGCTGAAAGACCAAGGTGCGTTCATTGAGCGTATCAATTGGCAAGAACGGGTTTTTATTCCCACAGGCGGCAAAGGCTTGGAGACATTCGAGCGCATCACTCAATCTAAACCGGTTGTCGATTTAATTGAGAAAAACCGCAATCAAGAAGCCAATTCGGTTGAGCAAGAATACGGCGTTCCAAAACCACCAACAACCGAAACCATATATTCCCAAGCCAATGGCAAATCATCCACTGACATCGTAAGCATTTTCAAATCATACCGTGATAACCCACAGGAGGTTATGCCAATGAATGAAAACAAGAAAGCCTTTCATGAAACCGTCGCCGAAAACTTAATCAGGCAACTTGAACAAGGCACTGCCCCCTGGCAACGGCCTTGGGAAGCAGGGGAATCCGGCTCATTTGTGCCATTTAACCCACTCACCGGCAACCGCTATAAAGGCATCAATGCCTTACAGCTTATGTCACAGGAGCGTGGCGATCAACGCTGGATGACTTACAAGCAAGCCAGTGAACTGGGCGGACAAGTCCGCCGGGGTGAAAAAGGGACAACTATCCAATATTGGAAGTTTACTGAACAACACATCAAGAAAGACGAAGACGGCAAAACGGTATTGGATGACGAAGGGAATCCGGTGAAGATAACGGTCAAGCTGGAAAGGCCACGGGTGTTTTATGCCACCGTGTTTAATGCCGATCAGATTGATGGATTGCCACCCCTACAGAAGAAAGAACAAACCTGGGATGCTATTGAGCGTGCTGAAGCCATTTTATCGGCATCAGGTGCATTGATAAACCATAGTGCGGGTGGTAGGGCATTTTACCGGCCATCGTCCGACAGTATTTATTTGCCCGAAAAAGGCCAATTCCTCAGTGCGGATAAATATTATGTTACGGCACTTCATGAACTCGGCCATTGGACAGGCCATGAGTCACGGTTGAACCGTGACTTGGCGCATCCGTTCGGCAGTGAAGGTTATGCCACAGAAGAATTACGCGCCGAAATCTCCAGCATGTTGCTTGGCGATACTTTAGGCATCGGTCATGATCCAGAGCAACATACCGCTTATGTGGGTTCTTGGATTAAGACGCTAAGGGACGATCCTCTTGAAATCTTTCGGGCGGCGGCTGATGCTGAAAAAATCCAGGCGTTTGTGTTGGGTCTTGAACAAGAGCAAATGCAAACACAAAAGGAAACAGCTAACCAAGCGCATGATCAACAACAAAACGAGATAGAAGCCAATCTTACACAGGTTACAGAATCTATCTTTACGACATTACCGAAAGACTTGTCACTATTATCCAGTGCGACCGCAGCCGATTATGAAGAAGCCGTTAACAAAGCAAGGATTGAGAATAGAACCTATCTTCAAGTGCCTTACCAGGAAAGAAATCAAGCTAAGGAATTGGGTGCCAAGTGGGATCGCGAAATCCAGTCATGGTATGCTCCCGCTAATGTCGATATAAGCCTATTTAGCCAATGGCCGCAAACCGACAATAAAACCAAAACAGACCGCCAATACCTTGCCGTACCCTATACTGACCGGAACATTGCCAAGGAAGCTGGGGCAATGTGGGATAAAAATGCCAAATCCTGGTATATCGGTGACAATGCGAATATGGGCACCTTGTCGCAGTGGTTGCCGGCTTACATAGAAGACCAACAAACGCCCGCACTGACACCGCAACAAGAATTTACCGACGCATTGGCTTCATTGGGATGCCTTATAACGGGCGAGCATCCTATCATGGATGGTCAAACCCACCGAATTGCAACCGAAGGCGATAAGCCAGGGGAACGCGCTGGCTTTTATGTCGCCTACCTCGATGGCCACCCCGCCGGTTATATCCAAAACAACAGAACGGGCGATTCGTTAAAATGGAAAGCGAAGGGTTATACCTTGAGCGAAACGGAAAAAGCGCAGTTGCAAGCCAATAATGCCGTTAAGTTACAAGAGCGCGAAGCCGCACTAAAGGCCAAACAAGATGCGGTTGCCCACGCTGTAAGAAGATTGTTGGTAATTGCACCGCCTGCACCTGCCGATCATCCTTATTTACAACTGAAGCAAGTAAGACCGGGCAATTTGCGGGTTGTGCCAGAAGCTAACACTGAATTACCGATAGATATTAATATCCTTATTGGTAAAAACCGCAAAGAGTCACAGAAATTGCGGAAATCCAACCCTGAAAAATTAGTTTTTACCGCCGGGGATTTGCTGTTGCCAGCGATAGACAGCGACGGTGATATCCGGTCTTTGCAATCCATTCAAGGCAATGGCATCAAGCGGTTTGCACCAGGTGGCGAAAAACAAAACACCTTCCATGTTGCCGGAGGTCAAGGGCTTTATGCTCTCGCTCTTTCTCCCACAATAATTATAGGCGAAGGTTATGCAACAGTGGACACTTTATCACAAGCACTCGGCTTTCCAACCATTGCCGCCTTTGATTCCGGCAATCTCCCAAATGTTGCAAGATTATTGCGCGAAAAATTCCCAAACAAGCCAATTATTATCGCTGGCGATAACGATCTGCACCTGGAATTGACGGAAGGACGTAATCCAGGGAAAGAAAAAGCACACCAAGCCGCAACTTTGGTCAATGGTACAGCTATTTTTCCTATTTTCGCACAGGGCGAACAGACTTATCCAGCAACCCTAAGCCCAGTCACACCAGAAAAAGCACGAAAAGGTGAATTATCCGATGACCAGAAAACAGCGATAGCCAAAATGAAAAATTTTACAGATTTCAATGACCTCGCAACCAAGAGTGCCTATGGTATGGGCGGTGTAGAACAGCAAGTAATCAATCTTGTAAACCGCATCATTGCACACAATCTTGAGCAGATCGAATTTAAGCATCAACAAACGTATAACGATAAGATTGAACAACAACATGTGAAGCGAAGAGCCATGTGAATATGAGTATCTGATCCTTAACTAGCGAATACAATTTCGTTGTCGTTGATTACGGACAATAGTGACTTAATAAGACCTTACAAAATTACCCATATATAATGGATCATCCATAAAACTCCTAACCAATGAGTCAAAATAGGGGTTATTTCTATAAATTTTGGGAAAAGGATGTCAAAATATAGCCTGTTCCCGATTTTCCCAGACCTGCACACACTCTGCTCATCATGGAAAAACACCTTATGAAATGTTAAAAAGTAAACTTGGTAGGTAAAATCCTCGTTCCCCGAAGTTCTGAGTCGCACAATTTAAACAATTCATCAGTTTAAGATAGTGATTCAATTTTTTCAATTTTGGTAATGTATTCTTGGCTCAATTGATGCTCTCTTGCGCCATCCAAAATTTTATCTAAATAATCTTTTGAAGGCTTTAGACCTTCGCGAGTTGATTCTGCTATATATACTTGAATCTTAATCTCTTTATTCTCTGCATTTGTTACAGTTAATTCTTTACGGATATAACCAATTTCCTCTTTATCGAGATAATCCAAGGCTGACCTATCTAATTTATATACGACACCCTCGACTATTCCATTTTCTACCGAGACAATATTAGCATGGCCGTGAATTGTATCGTTCTCAATGGGTTTGTTGAAAACCAATTCGAACCCTTTGAGGGTGCACTTCACGGGATTAACTTGTTGCCTAAATTTTGTTTCTTCTAGGTTTTGCCAGCCCAACCTTAAACGAAATTCTTTGCCACACATCATAGAACTATAAGCCATGCATTCAACTTCCTTAGATTGAAACATAGATGCTAGCTCTGCTGTTATTGATGTTTCTTCCTTTATTGGGGCTCGGAATTTCCATTCAGATGGAGCTTTATCAAATATTGCAGAAACAAAATTTTCCCCCATTTTTAAAAGACTAAACCCCAGCAAGAATGATTTTTGTTGTGTGGAATAATCTTTATCTTTGTTCAATTTATCAATTTCTTCATTAATTTCTTTTAAAACATCTTTATTGCCTTGAGAAGCGTTTAAGAGTGCTTCACAGTGTTTAGAAACTTTATCATAATCTATATCTTTAAGTTTTTCAGTTACAAAGCGTAACCTCGATAAAGATCGAACTCTGTCTATTGAAGTTTCCATAAAATCTAGAAAAACTGTCATGATTTGGTCAGGACCAACTGCAATATCCTTATCACCAACTTTTATGTTGAATAATTTGGAACGCATAATCAGCATAGAGCCTAATCCAGCAATTAGAATAATTTTTATTCTGTCTAATTCGGTTGAATGTTGAACACCATTGACAATCATCAACTTTAAGGCGAATACCGCAATTAGACCATTAAAAACATGATAACAAACAGCGTAACAAGATTTTAGCGTCTTAATTGGTTCATCCCGAAACTTTCCAATAATTTCAGCAAAAGCTGTTAACATACCTAAAGCAAAGACATAGAAATACATCTGTTGGTCAACACCAAAAGCAATTAAATAAGACAAAATTAAAACTATCAAATACCAGCTATAAAACTCCAAATAAAAACATAGTGAAATAAATAAAAGTAAGAATGTTGTGCTTAAAGATTTATTATTTGTTACAAATGAAAAAACCGTATCTGTTATATTCATATTTAAGTCTCCAAATAAGAGTTAACCACTATAAAATGCGGAAATTAGTGTTTTAGATTTACCAATTGTTTATTAAAAAAGGAAAATCATATAAATTTTTGGGTAAAAGATTTTTAATAATTTTATCGAAATCGTTAGTTAAGAGTAATTAAGCTATTTAACTCATTATTTTAATAGTGTTTTAAACCAAAAGCAGCTTTTAGTTTTTCTGTACTTTCCCTGGAAAATTCTATCATTTCGTTTTGAGATGTAATTTCTTTGAGTTTATCGAAATCATTTTGTTTGAGTTTTGGTAATTGTTCAAAAATCAAAGACCCACCGATTTGTAAATGATTAATTTTTTGAATTTCAGGTAATTTGCTATTTTGAAAGTTCCAGGGATATACAATTGCCTTAAGCGGGATGTCCTGCTCTAACAAAATTCGAACTGCTTCTTTAATTGCGTTTATTGGTACGCCTTCGCCAACAAATATTGCATTCGTTTCGCTTGAACGGCCTCTTGGCGCAGGGCTAATAGAAACGATAAATCCAAATTCAGCAAGCTTATTTTTTAGAGTTTCATTTTTGTTAGCAATTAAATCTGTCGAAAATATCGATAATGGGAAAGTAATTCCATTCAGGAGTCCACTAATCATTTTCTCATCGAAGCGATACAAAATCCAGTATGTAATTGAGGGTTTATTGGTGTCGAAAAAGACATCTTTTTCTTCGATCATTTTTACAAATGAGTTCTGTATATTCTCTCCTAGAGATTTATAAATAGGCTTTGAAAAAGACTTATCTAGTAAAATTCTTATGGCGTTAGAAATTTTAATAGTACCATCTCGTTCAGCATTTTTTTTTGCCTCGCTTATTGATAATCCTTCCCCTTTAGATACAATCCAACCTTGTTGTTGTGGCGCAAGAACCCAATCGGGAAAGTCAGGAGATGCCTTTGCTGTTTTTATAAAATAATCAAAAAGATGCGGAATATCAGAGGAATGTGTTGAATTTAAGTCTTGCAGAGCTTTGACTTTTACACAAATATGTCTGATATATACCTTAAGATCATCTGTTGTTATCCCTTCTGTATTGGCAAGCATAAATCCCTGATCAATCTCGCCTTCAATGACTTTTGACTTACTTTTAGCCTGTTGAAATGTTTTGAATGAACCATCAGGTAAAGTATCTTTAAAATAGGTAGTGATTGCTATTAATATTCCAATTATTGCAACTAACCATTTTTTCCATGAAGTATCTGGCATGGATTGTAATACTGATACTGTTGCGCCAAGAATTGTCACAAATAGAGTGAGATTAAAAAGCAGATCGGCTATTTTTTGCCAATTATTAGATTCTTCTTTTAGCTTGGAATATTCTGCTTTGTAAGAATCAAGGAAGGTCTTATAGGTTGCCGTTGGCATTGGTATAGAATCATCACAGCTACTTTGATCAGAATAGGCATTTGAGGAAAGTAAGACAGCAATAAATATGGTCAAAACACAGCGTAACATATACATATTCTCCATTTCATAAAGGAAAGACTATTTCCTGAAAATATTTAAAAACATATATCTGAACTTAATTTCTATAGAATTTTTCGGTTCGCGGTTATCTATAGCTGCTCCACATTTCTACAAAGAGATAAATTAAACTTTCATGATCAAATTGCCCAGCATTAAGTAATCAAACCATAAATCAATACATCAATTCAGAAATAATCTCATAGTTACCAGCGGCTTTAGCTTTATCAAGTGCTGTCTGGCCTTGCGCGTTTTTCGCATTTCGATCCACTCCATGCGCTAATGCGAGCCGAACCACATCTATTGCTCCTTGTTTTTCTACTGCGTAATGTAATAGCGTATTCCCTGTGGAATCTTTAACCAGAGCGTTTGCTCCATAATTGAGTAGTATCTGCATAGTTTTTGCATCGCCGCTCGCTGCAGACAACATAAGTGCCGTAATACCCTCATTAACATGGCTCACGCCTACCGCAACCGCTGCTGTTATGTTTGGATCAGATCCATCTGTAAGCAATTCCTTAACTAAGCGTGAATTTCCATTTCTAGCTGCTAACATAAGCACTGTCAAGTTTGACCCCTCACTTCTCTTAGCATTGGGATCCGCACCCTTATCTAACAGGGTAATTGCCATTTCCAAGTTATCAGCTTCAACTGCTTCTAGTAGTGCTTCGTTCTGATCGTAACTTATTTCACTACGTCCAGAAGTGAAATGACAACCGAGCAGGGAAACTAAAAACAACACTGTAAAAAAAACCCGAAACATTCTAACTGTGACAAGTATTCTTATCATGCCAAGGATGATTTATATTTCGTTTCAATTTCAGATAAGGTTCGCGCTGGTTGTCCACCGAAAAAGCTACCACCACTTTGTGTAGGTAAGCTAGCCCATTCCTGTGAACCCCTAAACACGGCCGAATGCAGATCACCAGATAACAACGGCTGAATCATTTTTCGTTTTTTCATCAATTTGACCGCTGCAATATCTTGGCTTTTTGGCTGAAAATCGGGCATTTCAAGTTTATCCCATGTTTTTTTAAGGAACTGGTAACGCCCCGCAGCCGAACTTTTGAGATTTGCATTCACTTGAACCAAAATGTTCGGATGTTGGCTAAGATCGGTAACTGAAACGTTCTTCTTACCTACAAGTTCTGGATGAAGGGGTGAACTGATCACAGTACCTTCAACTATTTTTCCATAGTCGTTACCAGTGCCCTCAGTAAAAGCTAATACCTCCAGCATGGCTTTAATTTTCTGATGTAGCACTAATTCTTCAGCCGTGGATGAAGATGATATTGAGTCATCCCCTGTTTTACTGTTAGTTGTGGAGCCAGTAGATTCCACAGTTGGTAAACTTAGCTGTTTTCGGGTGGATGTTGGCTCTTTTTTCGAAGAAGGGTCATCAAATATTGCTATGATGGTAAAATTTCCATCAGGTTGAAGAATTTTTTCGATCGATTTCGCACCACTTGCTTTGTTCAGTGCTATTTTATTATCAACCTTATTACTTGGTACATCGCGCTCTATTTCTGTAGTCGTCATGTTTTAATAACTCCTTTTTCAAATATTATTTCAATAACTTTTCCAGTTGAAGAATCTTTATTTTAGTGTTTCTAGTTGTTTAAATAGGCCAGCGGTATGATAGTTTTCGACTTTTCTTCTGAGGTGATATGCTAATTCTGTCGCCCTGATTGCCTCCAAGAAGTTCTATATTGCTACCGTCTTCAGCAACAAAAAAACCGACGTGCCCAGCATTTGGCCCACCTGAAGGACGCTCAAACACAACCACACAACCTTTTCTTGGTATATCAAGCTCTTGCCCCCACTTTAGCCAAGATTTTGCTAAGGCTGATTTTGTTCGCTCAACTCCAACCTGCTGCATACAGAAATTGACAAATGAAGAACACCAAGCTATTTCATCTTTACTGGCATCTATTTCGTCTAAGTCGTCGGTGCTTTTATGATACTCAAGGATTCTGGGGTTTTGTTTAGCACCTTTTATTTCCCTAACATCACGTGCCAGTTCTTCCTTAGCCTGTTCAAACCAAGGAGCATCACTAATAGTCATTCCTTTGTCCGTAACATCTTTAACTGTAGATGGAGGCTTTGTAGCAATATTTTCAGACGCGTCAAAAAAAATTGCTCTTAACGTGAATTTACCGTTGGCTTGTGGCACAACTGAAACAATCCCGCCGCTAGCTTGAGCTATAGCTACCTTGCCGTTGATTTTTTGTTTTGGGATATCGGTTTCTTCTTCGATTGTACTCATTTGCACACCTCATAATTTATATTTTAAAGTAACAATTATTTGACTGCTTAATGTGGAATTTTCAGCTCTGGATCTTGAATAGCCCGTTGCCTTTCAATCTCCATTTTTGGGTCATCGCTATTCATAAACATGCTAGAGTGCATCCCAATATTATTTTTTTTCAACCACGTATCCATTTGTTTCACATGATCACTATTAACTTCCCCATTGGGATCAAACAACCAGCGCTCCAAAATTAAACTAGTTCTAGTTTCAGTGAAGCGAGACGTTATGACATTTTCTAAATTTTTACTGGCTATGTTTGCCTTTACACCTGCTGATTCCGTAATTCCGACAAAGGCACTTAGCAATGTGCCAGCATTGTAGTAGGCTTCAATATCGGTGATTGCCAAGGCCAATGGATAGCTTGCTATATCTTGTTGCATTCCACCCCGCAATCGAACAGCAGCAACGTCTCTTTGTGCTCTCATTTGGGTGTGAATGGCTAAAATCGCCCGATCTAACAGCACTTGACTATCAAATGCCGATTTTGCGCCAATCAAACCAGTTGATATAGCAGACAATACTGCTGTACCAGTCATCGCACCAGCGGTGGTAAGTCCTAATGTAGTTATTGTTGTTAGAAAAGACGCTTCTCGATTTTCTTGGAATAATTTTTTTTCAAACTCTGAAAAGTTGATATCAATACCTAACATTCCCGCTGCAATAATCTTATTTCGGCATGTTATGGTTTCAGATCCCATACAGGACTCTACTTGTATTCGAGTGAGGGTAGGCTTTATTTCTTCAAGGGCTTCACTTTGAGGGATTAATCGATCTGGATAGCCACTAAACGATGCGCAGCCAGTCATGTATTCAAGCATAAGGCATTGACATAATAGGTAAGCCAACCATCTAGAATACTTCATGATTGTTGATTCCTTATTCATAGAATAGACCTCGTTAAATGTAATTGATTATGATAAGTAAAAATGCACAACAGATTTAAAACCTTAAATGAAGTGCGTATTCTTACTCCGCTACCCTTAGAGATGGAGGATTTAATAAATAGTTACAAGTTCTTACTCAGTAGTAGTTTAGAAACTATATTTCACCAACAGCACTAATTCTTCAAGACTCTTTAAATCAGGCGGATTAACTGATAATTTAAATTCAGAATCAAGCGTTATATCTTCATTTTTTTCACTACGTAATAATTTCCATTCTTCATCAATTTTTGTTAAAGGAGTAGCGTTATCGTCAATGTTAATGGAATAGGAAGGTGGATTGTCCTTGACTTGGGTAAAGAACATAACATCCTCAATCTTTGTAGTTGGTAAAAATTGCGCCAGATAAGGCAATCTGGATTTGCCTATTGTTAATTTCACCGAACCGTCACCGTCTTTTCTTGTAAGTAAGTTCCATTCATTCGGTAAATCATGTTTCAGGCTCAAGGCTACATGTAAGCCCGTTTCATTTAGTTCTTGTTCAATATTATCAAACAATTTTGATAAGGAGCTTGTGGCTGCGGATTTAAGCCGCTCCCCACCTTCACTTGATGTATATTTCAGATGAAAAATAACATCGGAAATGGATTGGTAATCAAACTGCCTGTACTTAGGTGGCAATTCCAAACGCCATTTACTAATAACCCCTGCGCCTTCAAACGGTAAATATCTTTCGTCTTTAAAGTTAAGTTCAAACATGCCGCTATCATTTTGGGCAGTGCTGGCTGCTATAGCATCAATCGGAATGATGTAAGTGCTAAACCGCTCATCCGACTCTTCAGTTTTTTCTACGTAAGCATTACCGCCAATTGCCGTATTTCGGAATTTATTTTCCAAAAGGGTAAGCGTGGCGTTGATGCTTGTATACGGACCCACAATACATGGAATTGAAACCGATAGCGATTTTATGCGGCGTTTGTAATGACCCGGATAATCCATGTCGAATAATACTTCCGGCAATACAAACTCACATTTACCTGTTTGCTTGAGCTGTATCACAGCCAAAGGATTGATCTGGCTTAACGAGAGATGTTTGGTAATTTCGTAATCATAGCCGCGTTCATTTTGGTAAGCAGCTTCGAGTTGCTTTAGCCCCACATAAAGCTGTTCACCCGCTAGCAAACCCTCCCTGCCAGCATCAAAATACCCAGATTGGATAAATGCAGCGCTGGTTAATCCCCTTTCAAAGCAATAGGTTCTTTCTGCTTTTTTAGCAAGTTCATAAGCAACGCTATAAACTTGATGATAGAGAGTTTTTAAATAACCCCTCATCCAGGAATATAACTCTTCATTAGAAAATTTGTCCTTTAAAAACTCTTCTACATCATTTGCATTGTCTATCGCTTTTTGTTGATTCGAAATTTCCTTATTGGCGATATTGATACGTATCTCCTGTGCAGTAATTTGCTTGTCGATTTGCTTTAGCTCATAACCGGCAGCATTGGCTTGGAAAATACGTTCTTGCAGGGCGCGGGTAAAGCCACCTTTCTTGCCTGCGCTTGTACTTGCAAAAGAAAGATCACTTGCGTGTACTTGAAGACCTCTTGCTACGGCTTGTGCAGCATTACCAAACATCTGTCCGTGAATTGCCACACCTGCACCAATACCTATAGGCTTTACATCTGCACTAGCTACTGGAATTATATGAAGAATACTTGCTAATGTTTCAATAATCCCTATTCCTCTTTGCCATTCCTGTGCCTCGCTTGCCTTTTCTAAATCCTCTTTTTCAAAAGATATCAGTTTTAATCCGCTATCCCCATCAACTGTAACAATATCATTAGGTATCCCATTGAATTCAGTTGTATCAACAGGCACTAAACTATCATCCAGACCACTTAGCTTCAGATAGTATTTCATCCGTGCTTCTGGCGTCTTTCGGTTTTGAAGGAGGCTTTCAATATTTTTTTGTGCTTCTTCCAATTGTTTTGTTTTGATCTCCATCATCAAATTCTGCATAACGCCTTCATGTTTTGCGCGAATAAGGGCGATGGATTCATTATCCTTTTTCTCTATGGCAGAAAGCATGGCTCCGCCCAAAGATTTCAATTCATTGCATAATTCCAGTGCTTTTTGGAGTAAGTAATAGAACCGATAATTCGGCATGGGCGTATTGAGGTCATTCAATAAAGAAGCGATACTTAAACCTTGTGCCGCCGCTTTAACTAACAAAGCCGGATCAATCGGCGGCTCAAATAAAGGCAGTTTTCGAAAAATCCCTTCGATATTAAGACAGTGGCGGATTTTATATAATCTGTCGGCTAATGTATCCCAGTAACCCATGAGTTTTGGATTATTCGGAATGCAAAAATAGAGCGATGAAGCGATGCCAAAGATATTAGCATGGGCGATTTCACTGTTGACAACCCCAACAGGCAGAGGGGTTTGATTGCTAAACGGGGCTACTAACTCCAGTTCCACCATCGCATTCCCGAAAGCATCCCATTTATCCAATAAACCAAAGTAGGTTTGTGGTTTTATTTTACCCCGTTTGGGTATCATCATTGGCTTAGGACCAAGAATATGTCCTGCCAATACATAGAGCTGGGTGGCCTGATTCAGTGTCTCAATCGTATCCTGACGGAATAGGTAATCACCCCACGCAAGGAGGTTGTCGATGTATTTCATTACCACCCACTTCATATAAGCGGCGGGTCTGCTGCGAGCTACAACATGGGGCATAAAGGGTTTATTCCGCCACTCGTTAATAGCGTCATCGCTCGCATTAGGTGTGAGATTATTAAAAATGCTGTCTAAAATCCGTTGGCTATTAGTTTCCCTGAACGGCTTGAACTGCCAAAAACGTTTATCAATTTTTTCTTTTGTTAGATCTTTTCCATCGGCAATGGGGTTAAACACATAGTGAAACCACTTCATTGCTTCTTCATATTGCTGCGCTTTGCTTAATGAGTCGGCCAATAGTATGGGTGTATGAAAAAAAAGTTCCCAGTTGTAAAGTGAATATGGGCGTTTTAACTCATGATAAATACTATTTATTGTCAAAGAGTTATTATCAGGATCAAATAGGCCAAAGGCATCGCCGGTCATAGCTCCATCAGGAATCTTCGTTGAATTCAAGTTAAATCCAAAAAACTCCTTCAAATCGCCAGTTAAATTGACTATGCCAAGCAGATCATGCGTATAAGGATGATAAAAATTCAATGAATTAATATTAGCATTTGAATAATTTATTGAAACTTTATTACTTTCTACGGTAAAAACAGCATCATCATTTCCCCATCCACTGTTAGTCAACTGTAGCGATTGGATTTTTGATTTTGTTGAAAATTTTTGAAATACGGTTGCCCCAGTCCCAAATTCTGAACTAACACTTGTAGGTAAATCATACGTACTAGCTGTCTGATTATCATCGTTAAAAAAGCTCCCAGAAAAAGTAAATCCTAAGAAAGTATGTAAATCACTGTCATCTTGGTCTTCAATATGGATAGTTATGCTTTTGTCTGATATTTCTGGAATAAAAATTAACTGGTCTATTCTTCTTTTTGGCGTTAACCCAAAAATTAGTACATTGTTTGAAAGTTGCTTTTGCGTCCATTTCCCATTTCTATACTCACTCCAGGCCATTTTAATCTCATAGTAATTAATCGGTTGGTTACTCTCTGGAGGCTGATCTGCCATTTCTCTTATGGTTGCATCATGAGTACCTTTACTAGGATCGTTAGGATCGTTCAATATTTTTTTGACTTCCGCAGGTTTTGTTTTTTTTATTATTTGCGGAAAAAAGATCAGTAATCGTTCGTTCCAAACCACCGGAGTTAGATAACATCCATTGTCTGATACCTCTTGAGTTGTTTGATTGACTACATCGTAACTAGGAATGTCTATCTGCATCTTTTCCCAGGGATACCAGTTCATTTCATCCAGTGCAAGATAGCGGTAGTAGAAAAAGTAAGGTGCGTTTCGAGTCCGGGAGAAAACATGTAACTTGGGATTTTTTTTATCCCATTGAATTTTACCTCCAACTTTCGATTTTATGGTGCCTTCAATGTATAGCCCAACAACCTCCATATTCGCCACTTCATCTACTTTATATAGATAAGATTTCAAGGCATCTGTGACGTTTTGTTTATTGATGTCCTTCTGCAATAACTCGCTCTCAAGCTCTTTAAAAAAAGGACTTTTATCATCACGGAGACTACTTTCGATCCAGTTTTCTGGATAGAGGAATACTTTTCGGTTTGCTTCCCACACCCGGTATCGCTGCATCCAATCCCAACGATTTCTATCCAAAATATTATTGGCTACGCCTAGCTCTTTTCCCTTGTCATCAATTTTTGATTCTAGTCCCAAGAAACAGCGTTGCACATAGAGTTGCACGGAAGATAACGCCTGCTTTATGCGCGAGGTTTCCATGCAGGCATCCATTTGTACATCTATCAGGAAGTATTCAAACAAACCGTCTGCATCGGTAACGTTCCATTCGATCAACTTTTTTTGCTGCAATAAATAGGCAGTCAACGCATCTCTCTGATGATTCCTGAGTTGGTCATGCAGTGGTTTAACGACTTGTTCCCAGTCGGTTTGGTTGTATTTAGCCCGAATAGCATGCTTTATACTGTCGGCTATTTTTCGGGATTTATTGAATTGAGAAGTTGGAATAGCCCAATTAAATAGCAGTCCTATGTCCATACCGATTTTATCTGCTACTTTCAAGGCTTCTTGCAGTTTGAGCAAATTTATCTCGTTACGGTAATCAGCCAATGTACCAATATTGAAATGATCGGCTGCCATCAATTTCTCGATTCGTTCCTGTTTCCAGGTAGTCAGATCATAAATTTTATTACTGAGTTGCGTTACATCTGACTCTTTCTTAAAAGTCCAACCCCAAAAATCTAGTATGTTGAATTGGGTTTGAGGTAAGGAATTTCGCAAACGGGTATAGGCTTCTAACCTTAACCAGTGGGGCAGAGTTAACGCATTGAAATCTAGTTTGTCAAAATTGATATTGTTATCGTTTAAAAATTTAATCTCATCAGCACTTAAATTAAAACCGGATACAAACATCGCTGCTTTTTTTAAAGCAATCAATGCGGGCTTACATTGCGTGGAAGCAAAATCAGGGATCAATGCAGACGACGGAATTGCAGTGATAGCAGAAGCAGGTGTTTTCCAGAAAATATTTTTTAGTTCTACACCTGTCGTAGCCAGTTTATATAATTTTCCAGCCTGCAATGGTTTTGCATCACTCCACCATTCCAGATTGTCAGGGTCATCTTTATCGTTTTGGTCTCCTTGAGACTTAGGATTCAAATCAATACCATCAAGGCTTATTGTTGGTTGCTCAATGCTGTTTTTTATTACAAAGGTAAAGATTGCATCAGCAGAGGGTATTAAATATCCCTTCCAATTATTTTCGGACGGTATCTTGCTGTCTTTAATATTTTCAAAAATACTGTAGATGGGGTCAGAGGATGTTTCCAGCTTCAAAATATCCGACACCAAAAGATCAGTAACATTGGGTTCGATTGCAGCAAAATTTGCCAGGGTATCAATAACGAAACGGTGAGTTAATTGTTGGCGCAAATAAGGTAAAAAGATTTCCAAGAATGCAACGCGTTTTGGAGGCGCGGTATTGGGGTCTGATTGTCCATCGGGAATTTTATTCAGTGGAACAGTGATGTCGCCTGCTTTGATAATTTCTTTTAAATGTTTTATCTGATCCGCAGTTTTAGTTTTTTCGTTTTCAAATATTCCCAATAGTAGTTCTTTAAATAATTTATCTTGTTGTTTTTGTATAAATTTAACCGATTTTTTCCATTGGGAATCATTCGAGAGTGCTTGGTATTCATCTATTTCAGATGCAGTTAAAATACCAGTAACTTGGACAGAGCCAAGGGTCATATCGTGTTTCAGCTTCGCCTTTAATTTTGAAGTGTCCGATAACATTGTAAGGACTAAGTTTTGAGGTACGGTTGTTATGAAGACGTTGGTGCCTTCCAAGAAGCCGACAATTTTTTCAACTATATCGGTTTCAAAAAGTAAGCTGGCTTTGGCTCTTACCACAGCAGTGTTTGCTTGCTCCTGAATGTTGATTATTTTTAGCTTTTCTTCGGCAATGGTTGGATCGGCTGTTAAATCTTTATGCGCTTCGTCTATGGCATTCAAACCATCAAACAAAGTTTTGCTTAACTGCAAAACGTCCCTTTGTGTTGGGGCAAATGGTTTCTTCTCATCGTCTTTATCTTTGATGATGTAATTCATTTGCTGATAGGTAAATCCTGCTTCTTCCATCTTTGCCCAGCGTTCTATGAACGCTAAAGTTAAATGGGCATCAAGAAAAATATCGTCAAACAAATGATAGACGCTGACAAAGGCAGGGATTCGTATGCTTAATATTTTCGCCAATAAGCGGTAACGATAAAAAACAGACAAGTTTTCCAGATTTAACTTATCCTCCATCCCACTTTCTATCATGATGGTTTCAATATCATCAGCAGAAAGATTGAATGCCGCCATTACAACGGGTAGATGGTCACGTAACTTGACATCACCAGTCAGGTAATTGCCCTTTTCATCCGCCTTAAAGACCTTATCAATCCCCAATAAGTTATGGGTTAGAAATATTCGTTGATATAACGATTTTGTCCCGCTAGTGCTAATTTCCTTCCAAAAGCTGAGCAGCTTAATGACTTCCAGCCCTGTTAAGTCCAACAGTTTTTTTACGGCGACAAGCTGGTGAATAAGATGTGGATTAATGTCGAAATTAACTTTACTAATATCTTCTGCACAGTCCTCACAATCACTTTTGGTATCAGTGCAGTCTTCTGCACTATCATCGCAGATAGTTTCGTTAGTCGTGTTTGTGCCTGGGATAGGTTGGGTTTGTTGCACACTAAGACCGATGATAGCCTTATCGATTTCATCAATCGTCCAACCTAACTTACGCCATAGGCGGAGAAAGCGATGAATACGGTCGTATTCCTCAACGGTTAATGGTGACCCATCTAAATGTTGCAACAAGGCGTTATCAAGGTCGCAACTATCTTTTTGTTCGACAATAACCAAATACAAGACATGGTTAATATCCAAGAATATCCCTTTCTCGCCCCTGTCGCCAGTAAAGGCATAACTAGCATTAAATTCTTGCTGTGCACTATTGAACTTAACTTCGCCGGTTTTTTTATCAATACTTCCAATTTCTACAGGTGAACTTCGTAGAGGTTCAGAATAGATTTTACAATCCTTAACAGTAAATTCTTTTCTAGTAATAACCCCTTCTGCTTTTACTATTCTGGCATCAATAAACTTATAAACTCCACCATTTACACACCCCGTTCCGCTCTCAATCACAATCATCTGGCCAATTTTTTCAAAATAGCATTTCACCCAGCAGATGATGTCTTTCTCAGTATGCTCCATTCTTTGTGTTGAATCACAAATCAAATTTTTTCTGTTAAGCAAAAGATTAATTTGTTCTTTTAGTGCTGCGAGGTAAATAATCCAAGCATCGGTAGATTTTTCCAATCCAACCAAAAATTTCGCCATCTTATCGATGTCATTACCGAACGCTTTAAGGATGTTCTGCAAAAACCGATAGCTAAAACGCAGACTTTCCATGATCGTTTTCGCTCTTCCCTTTGGCATACAAGGGTTGATCGTTTCAGTTAGCAATAAATCGACCAGATTGTAATAGTCGATTCCGGTGCGCCGCAGAAACTCCTTTTTAATAAGTGTTAACCCATTGTCTCCACGCATCGTGGCATCATCATCGTAGCCGTAATATTTATGAACGGATTTAACACCAATTAGGCTTTCATAGTCTGTTTTGCTAAGCGACGGATCATTTTTCTGTATTCTAATCAACGCTATGCTTTCAAAGCATTCTTTGGTAAGAATCACATATTCTTCCTTGGTCATCTCCAAAAATTCAGCATCAGCCGCCCTGTCCAACACTTCATCTTTTAAACGGGTTAGTTCAGCATCATCGCCTGCATTATTTTTCCTGAAAGTATCAATCAACTCATAACGGCTGGTGTCCAGAAATTTTAGGTAAATTCGCGCCGCATCAATCGGCTGGTGATAAGGCAAAGTGAAGGGGTAAACTTCTTTTTTAAGGATGCAGTAGGCTTGATATTCGGTATGCTGTGGTTCGGCTAAAAGTTCGCCGCTGGTTTCATCGTCCACATTAAAGGGTTTGAGGTGTTGAAATGCCACATAGTTTTCCATGACCTCATTCACAAGGTCTACATAGGGGATCAGCGTGTTGGTGTTTTGGCAGGTGAGTTCCAGGCAACCCAAGTCGGGCCGTCGGTTAAAGAGCTTTTCGAGTGGCGTGTTGGAAATGTCAAAACGGTCATTCTTCCTAATGGCCATCGTACCTGGGGCGTTAGGATCAAGATTATTGTTTCGCAGATAGTTTAGCAACTCCACAAAATACGCCGCCGCGCTGTATACGGAGTTACACTCGCCGCATTCGCACATATCAGCATCGCCAAACAATAAATCCCAGGATAGGTTGTGTTTTATGAGGGCCTTATTTAACTCTGCCCTTACTGCTGATTGTGATGCTGCCATATTCGTTCTCCCGCTTTTTATTGTTTGCTGTTATTTGGTGAACCCGCCCAAGCCTTTATCAATCATGGCAATGCCCGTGCCTCGTTCTACTTCCATTAAACTCATTATTGTTTGCTGGTTTCTGGCGCGTACTTGTTGGGAGTGGTTATGAATCTGCATGATGGTATCGTCGTCCAATCCTTTATTGCCCATCATTGCCTTAAATTGTGCTGGCGGCATTTCGGAAATATGAAAAGCCGCGAGAAAACCCGCATTGTAAAGCGCAGGCACAGCATCAGGTATCGGGCTTACCGCAACCACACGTTGTAAATTTTTAAGTTGGGTTGTCACTGCTTCGTGTGATTCGATGGGGATGTCCTTAAGTGTGTCTTCCTTTTTAAGAATTTCATAAATAGACTTGATTTTAATGTTGAAATCGTCCTGCTTTTGCTTTTCCAGAACCTTTGCTATATTGACACCAACTGCATCGTTAAAGAACGGCACTTCGGGGTCTTTAACCATATTTACCAACATGGCAGTTGGTTGTAGGTGGAATAGTTGGCTGTGCAAATTGATCGCAAAGGCTTTTCTCTCGTCCTCTGTTTTTGCTGGGGCAACGGCTTTTACTTTTTCGATGAATGCTGTTTTGGTCAAATTCAACGCCATATCCCACATGGAATTGATGTGGTTGTCTTTTTGGAAAACCGTAATTAAAGCTTTATCGTTATTGCTCCACTCTGCCAAGTTGTGCGTAAATTTCAGATTGCTGATGACCGTAGGGGTAAAACCTTCCTTACCTTTTAATTCACGTTCAATATCAAACCAATTGCCGTTATGTTTATTGAAAATTTCTGCAAATTTTTCTTGTTGCTTTTCGGCGCGTAAATCGAATTTAAAAAAGTCGATTTTAGGGTTTAATTTTACAGTTTCGTTAATTTCGGCCATCGTATCCTCCTTAATGGGGAAGGGTTAATCCAATACAAATTATTGTTATACTTCCGTTATAGATTCATATTATTAAAGGGTATTTCATTCTCGTTCGATAACGTCCAACTGGGATTCCAAACCGCCCGCCCAATCTTCTGGATAGATTCCATCCCTCACATAACGATGAAAGCTGGAATAAGGCCAGTCCGCTACTTTTTGTACCAAGCCATGTTTCATCGGATTCCAATGCACGTAATCCACATGGCGCATATAGTCGTTTTCATCACGGATCACATGTTCCCAGAACCGTCTTTGCCAGATGCCCCGTTCACCTTTAGCGATTCTTACTTTTGACCGCCGTTCGGTACGCGGCAACTTTTGTACAAACCGAATCTTGATGCTCTTCCAGCGATTGGAAAAATCGTCATCGCCAGGCGGTAATGTCCACACCGTGTGCATGTGGTCGGGCAACACCACCCAAGCATCGATATGAAAAGGCCGTTCACGCTTGGTCATCCGCACCGCCTCGCGCAAATCGTCAATATGCCGCACCAATAAATCCTTTTTTCTTTCCAGTAAATTCACCGTAAAAAAATATGTTCCGCCCGGCACCCGGTAACGTCGATAATCCGGCATATCAATCCTTTGTATCAATCATCGTAGGGCGGATGCCCGATAGGGTGATCCGCCATATCCAATCAATCAACAACGTCAAACATTCAAACCCCAATCGTGCGCCTCATGTGGCGGAACGCCTATCGGCTTCCGCCTTACGGACTTACGGACTTAATTTCCCCGAACTGCCCCTAGCTCCAATCTCCAGTTGTTGAAATCAGGTGTGAGACCGTTCCCCTGAATAGGGACCACAAAACTTCCACCCCATCCTATTGATGGTGGTGATTGTCTTCCCAAAGGAACATTATCCTGAAATATGTTTGGCGGTGGAGGGTAGGTTGGTAATTGAGTTGGAAAAAGATTGATATCGATATGCGCCAATATATCAAAACTGCCAATTGAAGAATCGATTTCAGCAGATGTCCATACTGTTGGAATTAACTTTTTATCATCTGTTGCAGTAGAATTATAATCCACCCAGTTTGCATATGATTGAAACTTAGTTCCATTAACACTGGGCTTATCATCTACAAATGCGCTTACCTTTTCCTTTGAATCTGCAGCAATAACTTTTTTCATTGCTTTTTCTGCCGCGGCATCATCAAACTTAACATCCGAGCCATTGTAAGCTTTGGAGGCATCCTTTAGAAGCGCATACAGTTTTTGAAATTCTTTTTTATTGGCTGCCGGATCACTTGGAGCCTGGTCAGCCAGGTGATTCCAAGGTCTGCTGATTCCTCCTTTGAAAGTTGTATAACTGGAATGACCAAAAATTCCGAAAACGCCTGGTACCTCCCTTCTATGAGGACCTGGCGCATCTGCAAATCCTACGTCTTCTAATGTGTGAAATGCTGTTCCAAAGCTTGTTAGGTTCATACCTGACCCTTTACTGATGTTGGAATTTACTTTATCCAATGCCTCCTGGTATGGTAAAAAGTGATACTCATTTGTAACACCAGACAATATGTGAGGAAGGGTTGTAGGTTCAGTAGCCTTGTTATGGTCAACTCCGGCAGTTGCCAGCGCTATATGCGCAGCATCTCGTTCCAAAAAACCGGCAGCTAATGCTAATTGATAGGTAAGTGCTCCATGTACAGGTTCTTCAAAGTTCCCAGATGGATCTTTATTAATATTTGGATTATTTTTAACGTAACAATATAAATTCAAACAATCCTTTATTCCAATTGGATCACAACTCCCCCACCTCCCCAACCAAGGCAAATAATACCTAGCCGAGTGATACTCCAACCCGCTCTCCTCATCCCGCTCCATCCCCGTATACCGATACCGCTTGGCCGCCGCCTTAATTCCCGCATTCTTTGCCTGAAACGATGTCGTGCCGTAGGGATGGTATTCCTCATAACTAATCACCTGCGCTAAATCATCCAACTCCAACGCCGCCGAACCCAAATGATTGTGCAGTTGATAACGTACAGTTTGCACAGGGCTTGTTTTCCCTATTGTCAAGCCTATTAACACCCTGGGCTTGGTTTCCGCGTCTATCATCACAAAGCGATGTTGCTTGTCCATCAGGCTTAGGCTGGTGCGCTCCAGTCCGGCATCCGTGCCACTGTGTTGTTTATAAATTTCAAATCCGTCAATATAAATACGTTCATCTTTTTTGCTTGGCTCATCACCTGCATTGGCAGTATTTTCGGTAATCTTTCGGATACGTTGGCCTTGCCCGTCATATTGGTAATATGTGCTTTCTGGTGTGCCACCGTCAGTACGCCGTTGGCGGATGGTCTTGACCAATTCTTCTTTGAAGTTCCAGCCCATCTCTTCCAGGTGCGGCATGGAGGTCATAAAACCATGCTGCGCGTGGTGCGGATAAGAATACGTATTCGCACCGATTTGGGTGCTGTTCAAACGATTGTTAGCAGCCTGATATTGGTAATCCCGTGTCCAGGCGTTACCTGATGCCTGATGGCGCATTTGCTGAATATTGCCGACTGAATCGTATTTGAAGGTTTGCGTGTAATTACGCATCGCCATCGGGTCACCAGGGCTTAATTGCTTAAGGTAAGACGCATCATTCCAATTGTCTTTGCTATCAAACGCAAGCGGTGTGTCGTTTTCCCTGCCCGTCGCTTCTGCCAAACGATACAGGGCATCATAAGCGTAGGTAGAAACTCCGGTGATTTTCTGGTTATCAAAAAACACCACCGGGATGTTTTTATCTTCGATGTGAGTGATGTTGCCCACCGGGTCAAAGGTATAATGCCAATCCTGCAACGGATCGTTGTTCTGCCGTTTGGTTTCTAAACGGTTAAGCCGGAAGGTTTCCTTATCATAGGTAAATAAGCTGATAACATTGTTGCCATAAATGATCTTATTGCGCTGGCCTTTTTCGTTGTAATCAATGTTTTTTATATAAATAGTGGGGCTAGCTAGATTTGCATGTTTGACGGTTTCGGCATTCAGTAATCCGGCTTCATTGTAAGATGGTGTAATGACACTGCCATCCGGCGCGGTTTGCTTAGTGATTCGTCCTAGGGCATCGGTTTCGGTTTTAAAGATGAACTCTTCGGTTTCCAGATCAACCGAAAGATTTGCATCTGTCCAGTTGGGTACGCCTTTATAATCTTTAAATAACTGACGCGTAGTGGATGGAGGCTGTCCTTTAAAGTCGTATTTTGGGGTTTTTATCAATCCGCCAGTATCGTAATGGCGATAAACTTGACCCAGCAGGTTTAAGCCCTGAATTTCTGCAAGATTAGAACGATCTGGCAATACCAAGCTTTCACCGTAAATAATCTTATCAAAGAAATTGTTGAGTGCGGTAACACCATCACCGCCGATGACTTTACTGTGGGTGGGGCGGTGCAGCGCATCATAAAAATATTGAAATTCGTGATTGCGTTCGTCCCAGGTGCGGAGCGGATTGCCGATCACATTAATCAGCAGCCAGCGTTGTCCGGCATCCATACTCTTTTGGTAAACCTTATTGCCAAGCATGTCGTACTTGTATTGCATCACGACATTGCCACGCGCATCGATGACTTTGCGTAGATTGCCTTCAATATCGACGTTGACGCGGGTCAGGTAGAATTCATCGGCATCATTAGCTGGGTTTTTATTATGGTCAATCGACAAAACCGGCCTGCCCAAGGTATCAAAATGCTGAACCGTGGGCGTGTTGGCATGTTTGGCGGCTTTGTCGGCAGCCATCTTTTCTCTGTTGGGGTCTTTGCCTGCTTTAATGAGTTGGGGGTCGATCAGATGATTAGTGCGGTTTTGATACCAGGTCGATTCTAAAATGGTATCGTTGGGGTCATATACGGCTTGTTTCCAGGAATCAAATTTTGTCCGTGATAACGTGCCATCGGGTAATTCGGTTTTGATGAGCCGCCCCATCGCATCGTAATAAAGGATGGGGGTAACGCCAGTTTCAACCAGTTCTTTCAGTGTTTCATATTTGTGTGTTACCGAGAAGTACGGCTCGTATTGCTTGACAGCATTGCCTTTGTTATTCAGTACCGTCCTACCACTGCCAATCCAGCGCAATTGTTTGGGGTCAGTCACGTCTTTAATGGAGTAAGTGCCTTCAATCTCATTAACTTTGACTTGCTTGGCGAGACCTGGTTCGGCTTGCGCCTTTTTCATCACGACTTGCCCAAGACCGCCGGAATATTCAAAACTGATTTGAACATCTGTGATATTGGTATTATTAGGCTGGAAAGATAGTTGGTTGGTTACTTCAAAATGTTCTTCTCGGAGAATTGATGCGACGACTACTGGCTGAGGGTTTTCCTTTTTAGAATTTTTATAAGCATCGAGGTCATAGACAAATCGTGCGGTAGCATTTTGCAACAGGTTTTTCCCATGCGTAACTAATACATCGGATGCTGGTGCATTGAAGAAATCATTAACCAAAGTATTTTGAGCATCATCGCTATATTCGTTTAGGCCATTCAGGTAATCGGCTTCATTGCCTTTGCCGAACACCGCCAATGCTTTGACCATCCCCAGTTCATCTACCATGACTTCTGAAAAATTGCCATTAGCATCTTTCATTCTTTTAGGTGACAAGGTACGGAAATTAAACAATTCTACTTTGTGCTTATTACCTATAGCATCTTCGGTTTCTTCAATAAACAGGAAGTAGTCGCTGTAATACTTGACCTTGGTTTTAGCGCCATAAGGATCGATATAAGAAACGGGTACATAGAAATGGTTTTGGGCATCGGTTAAATTTTCCGTGCTTTCCATAAATTGCGTAGTACCCGAACGTATCCACCAGTTGCCATCACCCCCGCTATCGGTAAATTTGCCTTCCATCATCAGGGAAGCATCCACCTTTACTCCAAAAATATCGGTAATCAGGCTCGGGGTGTAGGCCAATTGGTAACTTTCAAACGGTAATGCCAAGGATTCAATGCTATGCAGAGGCAACGGTGAAGTGAGATTGTTGCCGCGATAAAGTGTGCGAACGTGTTCGATAAGTCTTTTCTGCGTCGCTCCTGGTGGCGGGCTGTTATCAATTTGATGGTATTCCACTTCGCCGGCTGTGGTTAGGGTATCTTCAAAATCTTTGATTGAATATAAGGCGCTAGTTTTGGCGATACCTTTTAACTCGTATGTTTTTACCTCTGACGGCAGTCTCAGCCGATAGGCTTTGTCGGTAACAATATCGTTGGTAAAACTATTTTGGATATACGTAATCAGGGCTTTGTTCTGTGCCTCTTGGGTTTCGGTAGGCAAGGAAGCATCCGCTTTTAATCTAGGATAGACGACTGATGCAGATTCCAAGACATTACCGAGTTCATCCAACTTGATGTTTAGGGTATGGGCAATACGCGGGTCATCCGTGTTACGCTCATAGCTGTAGGTAATTGCCTCGCTTTCTTTTACCACGAAAATGGCATGTTGGTTTTGACCTTTAGGCTGCAGCAATTCAATCATGCAATTGTGTGTCGCAACAGAATAAGGGGTTAATTCCTTCTGACGTTGTTCAGGCGTTGCACCATCAGGAGCATCCTTGGCAAACAATTCAGAGCGTAGCCCCATGCCTTTACATGCCCGTAGGACTTGTTGCCATTCCTCAAAGCTAAGACTGCCGATGAGAGATCCATCCAATCCTGGTGCTAGAATCAACCGAGCATCGGGTAATGGTGTTTCATGGTTAACTACCGAAAAACCCTGGCGGTGCATTTCCTCATACCAATATTCGTGGGCATATCGGTTGAGAATTTTTTCCCTACTTAAAAATGCACCTGTATGGAACCAGGATTTAGTGATGACAGGTTCTTGATGCAGGGTTTTATCGACAATTTTAGTGGCATCACCTTTTATCCAATTGTCAAAATCTTCGGTATCAGTTTGTTCCACCATACCAAAGCCCCTGAACTCACGTTCTGCGTGGTCGTAATAGCCATGATGGTATTTATAAGTTGTAACAAAGTGATAGCCCGTAATTAAGTCCCTTATTTCAGTTCTTGATACGCAATGTACCGGAAAATGCAGTTTGGTAACCCAAGGTGTGCCTGCAAGTTTATCGTCAATGTAAAACTTGGTGGAAGGCGTATATTCCAAGGTAACTTCTTTACCCAGATTATTTTTATAAGAAACCATGATGTGCGGTTTCTTACTTTTCATTAGGTCAATGTACTTCAAAGGCGATTGAGTATCTTTAGCCAACCGACTAGACCAAACAATACAAGCAACGCCATTGGCTAATAGATCGGTTACCGTAATTTTTGCCTGATTGTGTATTTCTGGAAAACTGTCTATTTCAAATGGTATTTTGCTAAAACCGTTGCCACTTAGGTTTTTCCAGCAACTGAACTTATTCTTTCCCAGGTAAATAATGTCAGTCGTGCCAGAGCCATCTATGTCTGCCAAACGCAAAAAAGATGGATTGAATACGTCTGGATAGTGAATATTAGGGGCATTATCCATTCCAATTTTTTTACCAAATCTTCCATAACCCAGATTAGGCCAATAACAAACCTCGCTATTACGAATTCGGACGATATCTGATAAACCATCACCTGACATATCAGCCAGGAATATAGTTTGTTTCTCATCAGCAAAAACAAGGTGCGGTCCGGCTTCTTCATCGAATGGTTTCGCTGTTCTTTGTGCGGCTTTAAAACCTTTCCTTCCGAGAGATTCGTACCAGGTAAAAACTTGGTCTTCAGTAATTAAAACATCCGGCTTTCCATCACCATTCAAATCAAGCATACGGGTGTTTGGATCGACCATATTGATATTGGGAATATGCTCAAAAGTCCGAAATGCTTGCCATTCTTCTTCGTCATCTAATTCAAAGTAACCTTTGGGTTCATTATTTAGATTGACCAATTGTTTGCCACCGTCGGCATCCAAATCCATTAATTGCAATTGTGAGCCTAGACCCATAAAAGAAGGCTTTGGGGATACCAATTTAGCCCGTTCAAACGTACCATTTCCTAGATTGTATTTGTAATACCAACCTCCAGCTTGTTCCGTTAAAATGCCAGATAGTCCTTCGTTGAATAAATCAGTGAACTGATAATCTAATTCATCCAAACCAACAGGATCATTCACCAAATCCTCTTGTGATATTGAATTAACCTCCTTGTCCCAAACATGAGGTTCATAATTGAATTCAGTTGCAGGAAGATTTTTTGATGTGTATGTACCATCCGGCTTTTTAATATACCCAAACGCGGTAATGGATTTCAAGAAAGTAAAATCTTGTTCAGTGGACGTATCGTAGTCGAAATTCAGCGATTTAATTAAGGCAGAACCGCCTGTTAATTCACTAAAATAATGGTACAGCAATACCCTTTTGCAGAGTCTTGTGGTTCTTATTTCAAAGCCGGATTTGTATTCTGAAAACGCATCTGGCCTAAAATCCCAATCCTTAATTATGGCAAATGGTGCGTTAGCATCGTACTCTCCATAATCAAACACTGTCTGGAACAAATAATCGCTAGAAATCGGGTAAGGGTCGCTAAAGCTTTTGTAGGGCGTTTTGTTACCGTAAAGTACCTTTTCTAAATAGCGGTTGGTGTAGGTAATATCTCCATTTTCAACGCGGTTTTTGTTGTGCAAAAATAAAGTTTTGACCCCTTTGTTGTCTTCTTTTTTGTAAATATAGTGAGAGCAATTGCCTTTGTCATCAAAAACAAATTCTGGCAGCCACTCATAGATTTTATTTGCATTTTTGGGGTCAGGGTCAGCTATTCTCGATTCCGCACTCCAACCGAAAAGAGTAGTTACATTTTCTTTGGTAATTACCCGCCATTTAATTACAGTGGATGTTTTTTGTGACCACCTTTCTATCCGCGCAAATAAGCCCTCAATTCTGGGTTTATAAAAGCGTATGGTAAAAATGCCGTCTTCTGAGTCTGTTTCTTTGATGATGTAATTACCATCAGAATCCTTGCTAAAATTACCGTTAGATTCTTTTTTGAACTCTGGAACCAAGTCCTCAGCTTCTGAAAACAGAAAAATATCTGAATCTACATCATCAAAATATTGCGGGAGTCTTTTATCACTTTTACGTTTTATGGAGGGTAGACTAAGATTCCAACCCAATCCAAAAATACTATTTCCTGATCCAGAGTTGTAAGATAAGGCTAAAGCAGGGGAAGCTCCTCGGGCTTGTGAAAAAGGAAGGGGGATGGAGAATGAGGCAGTGCCATTCACTGCATTTACTGAAAATTTCTCATCGATGCCTTTTATAGCACCTCCACCTTTTGGCAAAGCAATGGATGGCGTTTCAATCGCATTGGATTTTGTTTTGCCCCCATCCGTCTTTAGGAATTGGGTAGATGATTTTTGATTTTCCGCGTCTTTTTTCATTTTTATTTTTTTTGCCTTCTGTAAAAAGGTTTCTGTGTCAGTTTTGCGGAAACACAGTTTTGGAGACTTAGCTAATTAGCTCTGGATACTACCTAGCCTGAAATCAGAGAGCTTTTTCGGTCGTTGATCGTATGATCGGGTCATTATTAAGTGCGAGCGCTTTATAGAAATAAAGTAATTCTGAAAGGACTTGAAAATGGGAGCGCGACAGAGGTATGAACTAAGAAATGTAGAATTTTTATGAGATTTGGTTAGAAAAAAATTCAGGGAATCGCCGCTTGAGGCACAACCCTTCTCTAGCCTTAAGACATAGCTGATTATTGCCTCCCCACGATTTTCTGACATCTCCCCCCACTTATAGCCTGATTTTAATACAGGTCTTTTTTTTAAGTTAGATTGAACCAGCTATAGGTAACAATGCCAACAATAGAGTTGCTTGTATTTAGTTGTTGACAACGACTCTGACTATGCTCCTGAAATTAGAAAAATGTCAATCTTTTTTTTCTACAACATCAAGAAGATAACGATGTTGCAATCATCTGGCTTAAAATCTTGAGAGATGCTATTAAATTCCTTGACCTAACCAGAAGATAACAAAATCCATGACGACTTTAGGCAACAACTGGAACGATACTACTTTAGCCGATCACTGTTTTATCTTTGTTATTGTCTTATCGTAAGCATCCTATGTTTCTGCTAATATATCCCCGTAAAACTTTCAATCCTACGACAAAAATTCATTTCACTGTTAGGAGATACGACAT
>NZ_AYLO01000088.1 GCF_000496735.2 Methyloglobulus morosus KoM1 | reverse complement strand
CCATCTTTGCCGCAATCGGTCGAACCACATTTTGGACAATTCATATTAGCCTTTACCCCTACAAATTGGGTAAGTGTAGCAAATGCTATACTAACTTAACAATACCTAATATCTTTGATTAAGCCTATTGAACGCTTTGTTTTATCAATGCGCCTGCCGTCATCCTTACTATTACTAAAAGAATCCCTTGCTCGTCCAATTATTCTTATTTCGTCAATACACATGATCGACATTTTACAAGAAAATCTTTCTGCCCATAAGTCATGCAACTTAAAGGTATCAAACAAATCTCTGTTGGCTTAAGTCGGCTCAGTTCCCTGCCACTTTCTCACTCAGCAATTTCTCGACAAGTTCTCGAACCTCATTCGCTTCTCCTGGTCTGAAACCCAAGCGGACATGATGAACCCCCCCCTTGCGGTCAATGATATAAGACGACGGCATCGCCTTTACGTCAAAATCCTTGGCGCATTGTTTGCTGACATCCGCCACTACAGTGAAATTGGCTGGAATCTTAGCCAAAAATGCGTTGGCATCGTCGACATTTTCATCCAGATTAACTCCGATAATCTGTAAGCCTTGACCGTTGAATTGTTCATGCATCTCATTTAAGAACGGGAAAGATTTTACGCAAGGACTGCACCAAGAAGCCCAAAAATCGACGTATAGCACCTTCCCTTTGTACTGGCTAAGGTCGAAGTTTTTGTTTTCCCCAATGGGCGACACAACACAGGACGGCATAGGCTGCCCTATATCGACCGCAAAGGCCGATGAGTTGATAAAAACAGTAAAAAGCAGCGTAAAAATGCGTTGTTTGTTCATAGTTCAGTTTTTATTGGTTTAACCAAGTGCCGGATAAAATACATGGCTTAGGTCAGATCATTTTTCAAGGATTGTTATTTCCGTTTTGGGTTAGCAATTCGAGTTTTATTTGCGCCAAACTCCGTACCGATTCATCACTGTCGCTAGCCGCTTGTTGCAGCAAGGCGACATCATCGACAATGCCTTCGACCGCCATTATTCTCACATCTTCCGAACTATCAAGCAGGGCTTGCTGGATATATCCGTTGGCATCGCTGCCCTCCCGGTGGGACAAACTTGAAATTGCCTGCGCCCTCACATTGGGATCCCGGTCAGTAAGCGCTTGCTCCAACTGTGCCTTGACATCAGAATCGCCTTTTCGCCCACCTGTCAATAAGGCAGCAATCGCTTCCACCCTTTCGTCTGGAATTGTCGACTGCGACTTTGCCAGGAGTTCATCGGTACGATCCGGTAAGGCTTTGCGGACTTTGCGGCTTGCTGGAAAAGCGTGCGAACCCTTACCTGTCATGCCCGCTACGGTTGGGCTTTCCAGATTAGCGGCAGCTTTATTTGTCTTTGGCCCTAAGACCCATGCTTCAGCAACTAACCGCTCGCCATCAACGTTGGCCGATCCCGTTTGATAACGAAAAATTAAATCCGCCTTCTTGTCCAGCAAGCATTCCAATACCTGCTTTAACGCATTCCCCTTACAAGTGGCAGTCACCAACTCTTCTGGAAGTGCGGAATAATGTATGGGTACGTGAATTTTGCCAGCAACCGCATCCAACGCTTTAGACAACAACAGTTGCCTGACTTCAAGCATGAGTTCGCCGCCCTTTTCGTTGCTCATGACCCAATTTAGCGACGCTGTATCCAAGGCTTGGGCTGTAGATACGCCACAACATCCAAGGATTAGGGCCATCATGCCCGGCCCGATAAATTGACTCAATAATTGCGGAAAGTTTATACACATAAAATCTTTATTAATGGCTTGCCTGGTTAAGAAATATCCGGTCTTGTCGAACCATGAATAAAATCAACTGATCCAGGATTTCCTTGATATAACTCTGCAAAATCATCATAGGAAACTACCTTATTTGCCTTGCATAAAAAATACGGCGATAACTTGTCTATCGCCGTAGGCCAGAGGGCTACTTCCTTGTAGCGAGGAAAAACGGTTTGTCGGAAATATCAACATATTGAGCATAGCAATTCGATTATCATTGGGACATAAACAAGACTAAAACATGACGCTCCAAGTCGCAGACAACGCGCCGTCACGTTCTAATTGGTAACCGTTTACCTTATCTTCCACGGGCTGCAACCATTCCACGCTAAGGCGGTTACCCGCAAGATCACCCGATGGCACAACAGCGCTTAGGCCGAAACCCACATCCCAATACTGTCCGCCGTAATTACTGGGATAATCCATTGGGCCGAATTGATTGATACGCCCATTGAATTGCCCCTGGATGCTGTCTTGTAACGTGTAGATTCCACGAACAGAGGCAATCAACCAGTGGGTAAGGTTATAACCACCCCAAGCGGTAGCCTGGAATAAATTCCCCAAGGCATAACCGGACTTGTTCTGGCTATCCATTCGCACGATGCCATTGGCCTGAGTGCCCCAGGACAATTGGTCTAACTGTCCCGTATACGTCAAGCTGGGCTTGAAATCCCACGTACCGCTGCCCAACTGCATTCCGTAATCAATAAAGCCACCATCAACCTGGTGGTTGCGCGCCAGTTGAATGTCTACATCCCCGGTAGGTGCGCTAAGTCCGGCTGTTGCGTGAACATGGTGTATGCCCTTATCGAACAACTTAAACATCGCATACATACCAAGATCGCCTATTCCGCCCGTTTCATGGCCACTTTGGATATGATGGGGGATATGTTGCGACAAATTGAAATCCAATACGGTTTGCGGATCAGGCGCACCATTCAGCGCACCCATCGACATGGACATATCCACAAATTGCGGCATCAGCATCAAGGTGAGCCAGTCAGTGGGGGCGTACATCAAATCCAGCATGTGCATATGCATCGTCATGCTGCCAGGCCTAAGGAAACAGGGATTCAAACCGCAACCATTGGCGACTATAGCCTGGTCGCTGACTGGGTCGGTGCCATGCAGCATGTTCCCCGATTGGTTCCCGTACATATAACGATAACCTACCATAAAATCGCCCGCCTGATGGAGCATGTGGCTGAACATGACCCCTGCTGGCGCTTGTCCACCGTGATCAAAATGGGTATGCCCGGCATGGGCGTTAGCAATACTGCCACCACCCAGTGATAAGGCCGCTAAATCCACTTTCAGCGCAGCATTAGCCACCCAGTAGTCAAAATCCGCATACGATCCTTCACCTCCACCGCCAATTTTGAACGAGCCTTGGTGAGTATAATATTCAAAACCTGTTTCAAGGCTTAGGCCTTTGGCAAACCGTTTGGTTACCGAAATACCGCCGCTTAAGGCACCAAATCCCGATAGGCGCTGGTCGCTGGAAAAATTGGCGGGTAGCTTTCCGGGATCATACGAAAGCCCTACCGCATGACCCTTCGCGTCAAATTTTTGTTTATACGCTTGTTGGGATACCAGCCAAGGCGTATAAAAATCCGCCGCATCCTGCGAGTAATACCTTACCCTGGGCGTGACTGTCCAACCACTACCCAATGGCTGCACCCAATCCGCCTCAAACGTATGCGCCTGTATGCCCCAATCGTCCGCCGAAAAGCGGTAATCGAAATGCAACGCCGCATCCAGGTTGTGGAGGTATTGTACATAGCGCCCCCCAAGATTCCATTGGTTACGCTCATCGGGTCGCTGTTCCAACAGCGCCTTGAGCCTGCCTTCAAAACCGCCCGGTGGTGCATTCGTTTGTTGGCCTGGATCAATAAAAACCACACTCACCGCTTTATACGGGTTAGCCATATAGCCCGTGCTGCGGGTATAACTGACATCCGCACTCATGAGGGCATCTTTATTGAGGACTTGGCTCACGCCAAAATGAGTGCCCCAATCCTGGCGATTGCCGTGGAGAATTTGCGCATCGGCCACGGATGACAGGGTATCGATCTGCCCCCTAAGATCATAAGCCTTTATATCTATGTAAGGTAATGTGTCATGGTTGAGCGTGGCATGCGTGTCACTATTGGTGTAACTCAAATCCAGGTTTAACGTGGTACGCTTCTGGTTGAGATCCCACCGTCCGCCAATATTGCCGAACCGTGATTCATAGTCATCTTCCACGGAAATGCCACCGCCGCCACTCAGTGCGACTTCATCCCATTCGTAGGTCAGCTTAAAATCCCCTTGCTTACGGGTTTCCGGCGAGGCAGTCGCCAGGGTATGGCTGAGTTGGTTGTTTCTTATTAATCCGCTGGTAGGGTCAAAAGGGGTAGCAAACTGCACAGGGTTAAGCTTACTATCCAAAAGCACCTGATTAAATCCTTGCAGGTACGGCGTGGCCCCAACGACCGTAAGCCCATCCGCAGAAACAAGCTCAGCATTCCCACCGAATACCGCTGGCGCAGTGGCAATGGGCGTTGCCCCACCCCAGGTGTCCTGCGTGTAATTAAAAGCGAATTTGATTCGGTCTGTTAACGTCACATTGGCATGGCCGTGTAGGCTATCAACTTCGATAGGGTTAAACGTATTCTTGATACCGGCCACTGTGTTATCTCCGCTCACAGGGTCGATTATCCCGCTGCTTATCGACCGTTTGCCTTCCTGATAATGGCTGTACTGAAAATCCACCTCATCAGTTTCGGCGGCATTCGCTAACGGCGAAAACAAGCCAGGCAACACCAATGCAGCGGACGTTAAAGCCAGCAAGGAAGCATTTTCCGGCAGCTTATGGCCGTTTCCTTTCGATGCCTTAATAGCAACCACAACCGCCTCCTTGCGCTGCATTACCGACCGCTGCGGCTTCACGGCTACCATTGATATGCGCCCTTAATCCAGTTTGCAAAGGATTAGGTTCTAGCGCCATCTGCGACTTAGCGAGATTGCCCCGCTCCCAAGGCTGCACCACCGTACAACCAGCGACAAATAGACACATGGCAAGCAACAGCCTGATCGCCGCTTGTTTAATTAATTCCATTCCTTAACCTAACCGCTGTTCGTGAGCCTTTCAACCGACCCTATTGTTATTTTTTAGGGATATGTAGTTTCATATTCCCGTACGACAAATTTATGGTTTCAAAAGCATTCCCGTCAATGCTGCCACCAACTCAAGCGCGTTCTCGCCTATAAAATCTGGGCCTTATTGATTTTGTAACATGACTGGATCATTGGTGCCGGTATGCTCACCAAGGGCCGTTTGGCAATGGAACTCAACCAGATAGATTTCCCTGCCAATTATTTTTGACCGAGTTTTATTGACACTCACGTTATATATACCTGATGCCCCACCTGCTAATATCAAGTCAGGGACACTAAAACTGGCATCACCATCCCTTCCCCAATCGGTGCTTAGTGCGGTCGTTTCCCCTGTCGTAGCAAGCGTCGCTTGAACGCTAATGAGCGCTGGATTTCTAGGTAGCAAATCTCTGACGTGCAGGAACAGATGGTCTGGCGCGCCTGTACCGTCATCAAAACAAGTGACTTGATAGACATCGGTTCCACCCGCCTTCGAATTCTTTCGTCCTATGGCCCCAGGCTGAGAATGTGCGGATACCATATCTGCGTACCCGATTGCAGCCGATAAGACGGCGACCATTATTTTCTTATTATTTTTCATCAGTTATCCTCACTCTGGTTACGACAATATCAACAACATCGTCGAAATTTGTTTTAATTATTTATAAACAAAGATTCCAAGGCGACCGCATTGCACGGTCAACCCTGGAATCGATGGCAAAACGATGCCGCTATGTGACATTGAACATTATGCCTAACCGGCTTAAACATGTGGCTTATAAGCCTTGGTTGCCTTTAGTAAAGGGCCGTGTGTTTTTACCAGTCAAGATAGTATCGAATGCAATACCGCTCGGCTCAACGCTGTACTCAACTTGCGTTCCGGCACAAAGGGCAAGATCGGCCGCCTTATTGGTCACCGACAAGGTTGTCCAGAACGTGGGTTGTAGAAGGTCAGGATCATTGTATAAAGAACTGCCGCCGTAAGGCGCAGTGAACCACCAGTCTGCCCGGTTGTTGTCACCATTGCCATTAGGGATATCCTTAAACTTACCCGAATTCGCCGCATCTGCTTGGACAAAACCGCTCGCAGCGGATGTGGTTTTAGGTATTTTTAAATCTTTGCCCGAGTCGTCTTTTGGCGACTTCCATGACCCTTTCCCATCGTTACCGGCGTTTTTCTCAGTGTCACAATAATTGATAACGCCGATCCTGATTTTCAGTGTTTTCACACAATTATTGGCAATAGTGGGCGCCGTTATTTTAAAGGGCGTAATAGCGTTCAAGTTTGGCGCCATTACGCCATCCTTATATAGCAGCCCCTGTATATTACCTAAGCTGTCCACCAGTTCTTCGGTCGTCTTAAAAGTTGAACCGTCGGAATAACCCGTTACAGCTAGTGAAAGCTTAGCACCGGTAATTGTACCGCCCCCATTTCCACCAACCTGGATAACCGTTCCGGCTTCGTCACGCCACACGGCATTGTCACCGAATGGGAACACAGCCGCTTGGCCGATCACCGGATATTGCTGGGCAGGGGGGCCGCCTTCGGAACTGTTATTGCAGCCATGTGTGATAGTAAAACCGTTGTAACTTGCCTTGCCTTCTTCCACAGTATCCCTAACGCCAGTGTGAGCGAGGGCTTGTCCCGCAGCAGATAGCGCCATAAGCACACAAAGCGTTAAGCCCTTAATTTTTGAAAGTGTCATTAAGCCCTCCATAGAGCATCGTTATAATTTTTAATAAAGCATTCCATCGTAGTGGCGACCGTTATGTCTCACGGCTAGAATATAAGCACTATCTATGCCAATAAAAGTTGTTCTTAAATAGCCGCTGCATAAAAATAAAACACCCATGAAAGTGAGCTCTAGACAAATATAACAAATTGATTAGTAATGCTTTATATTGATATTCTGAAAAATATTGACCCTTTCTTTTACCTTTCTATGCCGACAAAAAGCAGGAGGATGACTCAGGAAAATTTCTGACAAATCTCATTTTTACCCTTCCATCAAAAAAGTGTGTGATATGACACAGTTTAATTAAATTTCTCTTCTTACAAAACCCGCATGAACCGTGGCTTCCAGAAAAAAGTGTGTGATATGACACGCTTTTGCGTGAAAACTGTGCCATATCACACACTATTTGACCAAAACTTAGCGTCTAAGCTAAGTTTTCATCACAAAAATAAATTTCGACCTTTTATGGGAATAGTTCAGACACAATTCATGAGACTTTTTAACGCTGCCCAAACACCCCATTTTATTAATGCCAATCACCAAGCCCGACATCGGAAGCGCAGCAATTACAACGTATATAAGCTGGCTAATGCACAGAAGCTTAGGCGGCATTACGGCAGGTTTGCTGTTTATCCTGCCGTCACTATTTTTACTGATATTCCTGAGTTGGATTTACCTGTGCTTTGGTGACGTACCACTGGTCTCGGCGGTATTGTATGGAATCAAACCCGCCGTGACGGCGATTGTCTGGTTGAGCGCGACGCAAATGATAGACGACTTGGCATTAGGAGAAACCACGCCCGGCCCGTTGATTATGGCCGCGACTTTTGCGGGCTTTCTGGCTGGCTGGAACACCGTACCATTGGGTGGGGACAGTGTAGGTTTGTCCGCCACGCTTGCTGCCGTGATCGTCACTTACTTTACTTTCTTGCCCAGCTTCGTGTTTATCCTGGCTGGCGGGGCTATTGGTTGAGTTATAAGTATCTGCTTAGGTGCAAGCAGATATGACTTAACAGGTAGGCACTGATAAATTGAAATATTATCCGTTTAGCCGTTACATTGCACCTAACACTATTGAACCCAAGTGCTTCTTAAGTCCCGTGGTAATAACCACCGGGAGAACCTTTGCCTGCCGGCGTCGATGTAGAATTAGTGCCAGGAAATACTTCTTGCTGGGTAGGTGCGGCTTCTTGTGGCGCTGTCATGGGTTCAATTCGTTCATAAACTGCAACGGGCTCGCCGTCTAAATCCTTCAATGCCTGGTTCAGCGCTTTTTGGTCAATCTCCGGCATGTCTTCTTTTGTAGCTTTACGGATAAGGTCTAAAGCAACTGCGTAACGCTGTTCCTGGCCCATTTCCTCGCCTTCTAAGTCAGGATGCGCCTCCACGTACAGCACATTATTTAACCAACCCACCTTGATGGGTTGCTTGACGATATAGACTGACGTCCCTAAGGGAACCATATCGTACAAAGTTTCAACATCTTCAGGATACATCCGTACGCAGCCGTGGGTAATTTGCATCCCTATGCCGTAAATTTTATCGACATCCGTTCCGTGTATACGGTATTCCCCCGGCAAGTTGAGGTATAAAGCGCGTGTTCCCAAAGGGTTATGGGGACCTGGCGGTACGACAGGGGGCAAAGGATCGCCATTCGCCGCATGTTCGCGCCGAATGGATTCGGGCGGATTCCATGAAGGGTCTTTGACTTTACGTATCACTGAAGTTTTGCCTAGCGGCGTTTTCCAATCTTGCCGCCCTATCCCATGCGCGAACGACATGACTTCGCCCTTATTTCCGGGCGGGTAGTAATACATACGGAATTCAGAAATATTGAGGGTAATGCCGTTATGCGGGGTGTCTGGCAATACACGGCGATTGGGCAAGCGTACAACCTGTCCTTTCTTAATCAGCCATCGGTCCATTTTAGGATTAAGCTTGATAATTTCAGTTTGACCCAAGGTATAACGTAATGCCATATCCAGCAATGTCTCATCCGCCAATACAGTCGCTGTTGCATCGCCTGTTGGAAATTGTTCGAGCACAGTATCGCCAGGAGTAAGCGGCAATTGATAGGCGGTCGCTCCAGAACGACTGCCCGTAGCAATCAACGCAATTGAACAAACCAACAACGCAGTAAATTTTATTGAGCCGTTTTTCGATTTCTGGATTGGGTAACTAGTCATGTCTTAGGAGATGGTGTAAAGTTTGTGAGCCTTTGATAATCATCAGGTTCTTTCGTTCAACGTAGCCTATATATTAGCATGTTTTAATCCCGCAAACACACTCAATGATTAAGCGGCGCTTAAACTTGCGAGTAAAGTCTTCATCTCAGCCCTTTTTTGGCTATGGGGGTAATATATCGCGTATATCTGGCGGCTAATCTCAGGATTATACAAATAGCGCCAGCACACATCATTCGCATTGGCGGGCAAGCTGTACTCCGGCACCAGTGCTACACCCAGTCCTGAGCGCACCAAATTGACGATCCATTCCTCGCTATTGCTGCGGTAGGCGGCATACAAGATGACTTCCTGGTCTTGGCAAAGAGACCGTAGGTTTTCCCTCAATTCGCAGTTCAACCTGTCCAAATAAGGCTCAGACTGGATGTCTTTGAGGTCGATTTTGCCAAGTTGATTAAACCGGTGCTTATTGTTAAAGGCAACGACGTAGCGTTCGTTATACAACAACGTCGATTGGTAGGGCGAACCCAACAATTGAACGGGGGCACTAATCACTAAATCCAACAAATCCGATTCCAGTCGTTGCAGCAAGGCCGCTTCGCTGTCAATAATCAGTTCAAATTCAATATTGGGGAATTCTTGCCGATAATAGGCAAAGACCGGGCTCAAACGCTGCGAGCCTATCGTTGCCATTAGGCCAATTCTCAGCGGGATGTTATTCAACTGGGTAAAGCGTATCGCATCAGCCTTCGTCGCAACGGTTTCTTTGTAAATCTTGCGGAAATTAGGCTCTATCAATCGACCCAGCGACGTCAACAAGCAACCAGAACGGTCACGGGTAAACAACTCTCCGCCCAATTCATCTTCCAGTTTTTTGATGGACTGCGTCAAAGAAGGTTGGGAAATATAGCTGAATTGGGCGGCGCGGGTAAAACTGCCATGATCGCATACCGCTAAAAAATAACGGATTTGGTGCATCTCCATTGTCGTATTCTCAAACATATATAGTCAAAAGCTATTCTTTCATAGAAAGTTAGTATTTTACAACCCTTATAAATAGCGCATAAGATGAGCATCCCCATAAACAAACACTATGAGAAGGAAAGATAATGAAAGCAGCAAAACTGATTGTTATGTACCCTACCCCCACTGATGTCACTGTCTTTGAGCGCCGTTACGAACATGAACATGTTCCTATGGCGGTCGCAAAACTGGCCGGAAAAATCCGCTTTGATACCAACTTGATCACTTCGGCACCGGGGAAAACACAAGCACCCTACCATCGTATTGCGGAAGTCTATTTTCCGTCCATGAAGGATTTGGAGGACTGCCTGAGTTCGCCAGGCGGACAGGAAACGGCAGCCCATGCCGTTGAAATTTCCAGTGGCGGCGATCCTTTGTTTCTAATTGCCGAAGTTGAAACTTTCGTGTTTTAGGATTTCTGCACTATTTGGAAAACCCATCTCCATTGACCGAGAAAACATAATGCATCACCTGACTTCAAGCCTCGAAATGGCAAATATCGCTGGACTAGTGGCGAAATACCCTCGCCGTGGTATCCTGCTGTACAAATTGCTGGAAGACATAAAAGGCAGTATCTCGCCCCTGAGCACGGGGATGCGCGAACTGATTATCATGTATATCTCAGGCCTCCATCAACAAGAATCCGGTTATGGTACGGACGGGGCAGCAGTGACGGGGCTGGCTGCCGACGAATCCATCATCAAACAATTAAAATCGGACATTAACAGTGCTAATGTTGATGAAAAGCTAAAGCCCATCCTGCGCTTTGTAAAAAAACTGACGTTAACGCCCGACCAAATCACCCATGCTGACGTAAAACCCATCTATGACGCGGGCTGGGACGAACGCACCTTTCATGACTCGGTATACCTGTGTGCCGTACTCAATTGCATAAACCGCTTTACAATGGGCATTGGCGTTGATATGGGGACAGAATCCAGGCAGGAAAGGCCGCCTGTCGCCCATTCCTTGGCAACTTGCCTTTCCTGACAATACCAGACTATCGACTTCATAGCATCAGGGCTAATCCGATGAGCACGCTACTCCTGTATTTTTTCAGATTATTGATCGCGGGCTCTTTTGTTGTTTTGTTTATAGGGTTGTTCAAACCGGAATGGTTGCGGTTTCGCGACAAACAACCCGATCTCCTGATGACGTTCGCCATGGCATTTGGCCTGTTTATGGCGGGTTTTACGGGTGCAAGCAAGACTTACTACACGGTCGACAGTAAGGTCAGCGAAGCCGCAAAAACTGGCATTGAAATTAGCGAAGCAATCTACAGCAATAATATGCCTACACCCGACTGCCAACTCGGAGAAAAACTCGGCAAACCAGGTGCCAGCGACGATGAAAAAACAGATGACGGCATTCACTTTGCCGTCAGGACACCGGGCAATTATAACGGCACTGTCGCCCATCCCTTACTGATGGCCTACGCGCCCGCCGGACGGGATCGTGACGATGCAGAAGAATTAATGTATTTGACCCGCGAGGCAACAGCGGCAGGGTTCATTGTCGCTTATGCCGACCATCGTCCGTTATCGCCGGAATCGGTCGTCCAACTCGCCGAGATACCCAAGCTGATTGAACAAAAGTGGTGCGTCGACAAAAAAAGAATATTTTTGACCGGCCATTCTGACGGCGGAACTATCGCTATGGCAACCGCCATTTTCAACGGCACCAAACACATTCCTGCGGCAATAGCCCCGAGCGCAGTTGGCATGCGATACGAAGACCTGGAAGACCGCAATTGTGTGAAACCAACCCCTGTCATGCTAATGCACAGCAGCCGCGACAAACTGTTCCCCAATTACGGCAAGGAAGCGATTGAATGGTGGGCGAAATGCAACAAATGCACGACCAAAACCTACAAGGCCAGCGACCGTAAAGCACCAGAATCCGGCAAAGCATGGGGCTGGGAAAGTTACTATAAGCAAGAACTGGCACAAAAAGCCGAAGACCTTAAACCCGGGCAACCCCTACCTTTCACCGCTCCAGTACCTGGCGTTGAAGGCTGCATGGCGTACAGCGGCTGCAAAAATGGCGTACAAACATGGTACTGCGAAGGAAACGGGCCACACCCAGAATGGCCTGGTAGAAACCAAGCTATTATTGGTTTTTTTAAGGCCGTGGCCGTTAACTAGGCACCACATGTATTTCTCAATCCTCCTTAACCCACTTAGCAATCCCGTTCTTAAAAATCAAAACTGATTCACCTTTTTGCCAATTGTAAGTATCCAAATACTGTCTATATTTGTTAACATTTGACTTAGCACCAATGTTATCTAACCGAGGACAAACCGATCAACACAGGCAACCTATTGTTCCGGTTGAGATACCTACAACTTTCGCTGTTTTGCGGTATCTTATTTTTTGGGCAAACGCTTTGGGCTAAAGAAGCCGACAAGCTATTAGACCTACCGCTGGACCAACTGGTTAACGTAGAAGTAGTCTCCGCCTCGCGCTTCAAACAAAAATCATCCGAAGCACCCTCCGCAGTCGATGTCGTCACTGCCGAAGATATTCGTAGCTTCGGCTGGCGTACCTTGGCCGACGCGCTCAATGCGATGCGCGGCCTAGTTGTCCGTAATGACCGAAATTATTCTTACCTAGGCAATCGGGGATTTTCCCGCACCGGTGATTACAACTCACGGGTGTTGTTTATGATAGATGGCCGCCGGATGAATGATGCCATTTACGATCAAGGCGCCTTAGGGGAAGACTTCCCACTGGAAATGAACTTAATCGAGCGTATCGAATATATCCCTGGCTCTGGCTCATCGGTCTATGGTGCGAATGCCTTGCTAGGCGTTGTCAATGTCATCACAAAAAAAGGCAAGGATTTTAATGGTGTCCGTATAAGCGGCGAGGCAGGAAGCCTGGATACTTATCGCGGTCGATTGACCTATGGTAAAAAGTGGCAAAACGGTGCCGACTTATTAATTAACGGCTCACAATATTTCAGCCACGGTGCAGACAAGCTGTTTTTTCCTGAATTCTCCAGCATCAATGGCGGCATTGCCCAAGACATGGATCTAGAACGGTCTAGCCGCACATTTGGTAAATTCAGTTACGGTGATTTCACCTTGCGCGGTGGGATTGTAGATCGCTACAAACGGGTACCCACGGCAGCTTTTGGCACCCTCTTCAATGACAAAGATTTCTATACCGTAGACCAGCGAGCCTATGTCGACCTGGATTACCTGACTCAAGTCAACAACGATCTCGGTATGGAAGTACGGGCATTTCATCACTGGTATGATTACCATGGCATTTACCCCTACGATTTTAACAACGGCATCCCTCCCCTGGTTCGTGTGGAGAATTTCGATGCTGTGGATAGCCGCTGGTGGGGCGGGGAATTTAAGTTGACAGGGACCCAGTTCAAACACCACAAATGGCTTACCGGACTGGACGTGCAATACGACCAACTTCAGCACCTAGTCAATTATGACATCAAGCCTTTTCAATCTTTCCTGAATTCAAACCGTCATGGCTGGCGGGCTGGTGTTTATGTACAGGACGAGTACCGTATAACCGATCACTTACTGATCAATGCCGGCCTTCGCCTGGATTACCATCACATGATCAATAGCCTCCAGCTTAACCCTCGCGTGGGCTTGATCTGGGACATCACGCCGGCCTTCACTGCCAAGCTGTTGTACAGCTCGGCTTTCCGTGCGCCAAACACTAATGAACGTGATTACAACTCCCCAAGAACTAACGTAAGCAATCCCAATAATAAGGAAGAGTTAATCAAAAGCTACGAAGTGGTCACAGAGTGGTATCCAGGTAAAGGCCTCAAATTACTGGGCACACTTTTTTACAATGACTTGAGCAAAGTGTTAGTGCAAGATCCCGTTTCTCTAAAATTCGTCAACACGGGGAAATTCCACACCTATGGTTTTGAGCTAGGTGCCGAAAAACGCTGGGGAAATAATCGCCTATTCAAGCTGACCTGGACACATAACTACACCCGCGACGAAAACCTTAATGGCGGAAGTTGGGCACCGGATTCACCCAAAAACCTGGTTAAGCTGCATTATGCCGAACCCTTGTTCAACGACACCTTGCGCTTGGGTTTTGAGGAAATTTTCGTAGATGACCGGCGCACCTTAGCCAACAATATCGCGCCCAGTTACCACCTATTTAATATTGATTTGGCGATACCCAAGCCCATATATGGATTTCAAGCTTCACTCGGCATTTACAATGTCCTCGATCAACGCTTTAAAGTCTTGGGCGGCATCGAACACGTCCAAGACACCTTGTCCATGGATGGCCGCACGGTCAGGTTTCGTTTGGAGTATAGTTTTTAAATATGCGGTTACGGGACGGCTGCATTCCTCTAATTATACGCAAAACGTATACTGTCTTGCTTGTGGGCATTATTAGCTGCAATGTTTCTTTTGCTGACCCAACAAGTGAGATACAATCACTAACGATCGCCTTTCTCTATAACTTCATGAAGCTAAGTGAATGGCCTACGGACGTAGGAAGCGACGGACTCACTTTATGCGTCACGGAAGGCAGGGATTTCGTTGAGGAACTGCAATCAATCCAAGGCAAACTGATCAAAAATAAAACCTTGAGGGTTAAAAACTTAGTCCTGGGAGACAATCCTGGCGACTGCCAATTGCTTTTTCTGCCTAGCGAGGAAAAACCCATCCGGCTGCGTGAATGGCTTAAACTTATTGAATACAAACCGGTTCTTACAGTCAGCGACACCCCCGGATTTCTCGACCAAGGCGGAATGGTCAATTTGGTTAGTGAAGACAATCACCTGCAATTCGAGGTCAACTTGGAACTCGCAAAAAAAGCGGGCATCGAAATGAGTTCGCAAATGCTGAAGATAGCCCGTGAAGTTAGAGGGAAATAACGATAATGCTTTGGCTCACCCGAAATCGACCCATTGCCGACAAATTACGCCGAATCACACTGATTTGCTTGGCTTGTTCGATGTTTATCGTCTTTATGTTAACCGCAGCCAATGAGATCAGAAAGTCACTGGCGGATACCCGCCAAAACCTTGAGACCCTGGCCCTAATAACTGCCAGCAATTCCGAAGGCGCCTTAATGTTTCATGACAACAAAAGCGCCTTGAAAACCCTGGATTCACTCAGAGCAATTCCATCGATCTATGAAGCCGCACTGTACACTAATGAAGGATTTAAAATAGCGAGCTTCAAGCGCGATACCGCAATGCAGCTGCCCGCTTGGCTTCCAGTGCGGGAAGTTAACGTCGAGCAGGCGGTTGATATCGAGGATGAGCATTTGGGTAAGCTTACCTTAAACGCCGAACTGAGTGAAATGTGGACGGAACTGAGCTTAAACCTCAGTATATTTGCATCGGCTTCATTGTTGGCATTTCTAGTGGCCAGCCTCCTTGCCAATCGTCTGGCCCGCCGGGTCACACAACCTATCGTCCAACTATCAAACGCGGCACAGCAAGTTTCGCAACTCGGCAATTACGAGATTAAAGTAGATAGACGGGAAAAAGATGAGGTGGGCGCCTTGGTTGACACTTTTAATCAGATGCTTGAAAAAATTCATGAGCGGGATATGGAACTCGCCGTACACCAAATCCGTCTTGAACAAGAAAAGGAAATTGCCGAAACGGCCAATGCAGCCAAGTCACAATTTTTGGCTAACATGAGCCATGAGATCCGCACGCCGATGAATGGGATCCTGGGCATGTCTGAACTGTTGCTGAGCACCTCCTTGACGGAAAAGCAACGCCGTTTTGCCGAGACCGTCCATAATTCCGGCGAAACCCTGCTGTCGATCATCAATGATATTCTTGATTTTTCCAAAATCGAAGCCGGCCATGTCGAACTAGAAAACCTGGATTTTGACCTGCATAAAACTGTTGAGGATGCCGTCGAATTATTTGCCGAACAAGCCCATAGCAAGGGTTTGGAACTGAACTGCCGCATCGCTCCCGATGTGCCTGAACACGTCAAGGCCGACCCCACCCGGATACGGCAGGTGCTTTGTAACCTGGTTGGCAATGCCATCAAATTCACAAAGCGGGGCGAAATCGTGGTTGATATAAGCATCGCCGAGAAACCCGAAGGGCCTGTCCAGGCGAACGATAATACTGCCATGATAAGTTTTGCCGTGCGCGACACGGGCATAGGCATAAGCGAAGAAATCCTACCCCGTTTATTTCAAGCATTTTCCCAGGCCGACAGTTCAACCACCCGTAAGTTTGGGGGCACTGGCCTGGGGTTAGCGATTTCCAAACAGTTGGTCGAATTAATGGGCGGGAAAATTGCCGTAGACTCCCAGGTCGGTATAGGCACCACTTTCTCGTTCACGCTACCCCTGTCGTTAAACAGCGATCCTGAACTGTATAAACCCTTAGATAATTCTGCCCTAACAGGCCGGAGGCTATTGCTGGCCGAAGCCGATAGCACTAACCGCAGCATCTTGCAGAATTATGCCTTGTTTTGGGGCATGTTGGTGGACACTGCCGATAGTGCCTTATCGGCCTGGGCCTTGCTAAAAAAGCCAGCCAATCACCGGCCTTCTTACGACTTGGTTATCATTGACAAAAAAATCGGCGACAGGGATGGGCTTGAGCTTGGACGGCAAATCAAAGCAGACCCCGACCTGACGCACATCCCGCTCATTATAACAACCTGTACGGAAGCCCTGAGTGAAGTCGCCGAGGCAGGGAAAGCCGTTTTTGCGGCAACCCTTACCAAACCGATACGCAAAACTGACATGCATTATCGCTTCCTGCTTGCGTTGGGTGAATTGCCAACTGCGACGACGGCGGCGTCACCAACAGATCCAGTATCGGAATGTCTCAATTCACACATATTGCTGGCTGAAGACAATCTTGTTAATCAAGCAGTTGCCGAAGCCATGTTGCAAAGCTTTGGTTGTTCGGTAGACATCGTCACGAATGGACGGGAAGCACTACGGGCGGTCGAACTAAAAACTTATGATCTGGTATTGATGGATTGTATGATGCCAGTAATGGATGGCTACGAAGCGACCATCGAAATCAGGCTACGGCAAGACGCAGGACAACTGGCCTATTTCCCGGTCATAGCCTTGACTGCCAACGCCATCGAAGGCGACCATGAAAAATGCCTGGCTGCTGGAATGGACGATTATTTGCCCAAACCTTTCAAAGGAGATTCCCTGCTACGTATCGTCAGTTCTTGGGTAAAACAACCTCAGCAGCAGGCAACTCACGACTGAAAAATAGATGCCTCCACGAACCTAACAGGATTTATACAAGATGGGTTGGCCCTTATAGCCAACAAACCCTGGATGACGATTGGCCCACAATTTGGGCATAATGACCACAGTGCTGATGTACGGCAAAGTAAGCTGTGGCTTCTGACACTTCTGACACTCTTGGACCGAACCATGAAAAAGCTTTCGTTTTTGCTGCCAGGACTGTGCTTATTGCTTAGTCATGTACAGGCTTTAAACGCCGCCGGTACACTTGAAGGGCAAACGGTGTTGGCGGCCTTGGCGTTAAATATCGTGCGCTTTACCAATTGGCCGCCCGAAACGCGGGCGCAGATGAAAAACGCCATCAATTTTTGTGTGGCCGGCGATAACGGGGCGCAAGAATCGTTTGCCACTATCGACAATAAAGCCGTGGGCGATAAGACCTTGCATGTGGTCAATCTTTCGCGCCTGCGAAACTTTGAACAATGCCATGTCCTATATATCGAGGAATTAAAACAAAATACTTTATCACAAATGCTTCTTGAGACGAAGAAACGCCCACTGCTGACCATCGGCGAAGGCTATGATTTTGCCGCACAAGGCGGCATGATCGGCTTAGAGAATATTGGCGGCAAAATCATCCTGCAGATCAACTTGCCTGTGGTACGCGAATCGAATTTGTCTATCGATGCCAGACTGCTAAAGTTAGCCAAAATAATCGCCAGATAGCGTATGAAATGGTTTAGTAATGCACCGATCCGTGTCAAATTGGTCTCCATCATGATGCTGACAGCCCTGTTGGCGATCATACTGGCAACGACTGCCGTTGTCATCAATGAATACATCAGTATAAAAGACAACACTGAACAACAATTAAGCCTGATTGCCGACATGATTGCCTGGAACAGTTCTGCTGCGTTGACTTTCAATGATGTCCAAACAGAACAGGAAATCCTTAATGGCTTGAGCAAACAACCTAGCTTGGTTTTTGCCCATCTATACGACAAAAGCGGTGATTTGTTTGCCCATTACCATTCAGGGGATTCTCCAGAACCCACTTTGACGAGTGCGAAACTAAAAGAATTGATCACAGTCCATAAAACAAACTCTAAGCTATTAAATTTTTTTCAATTTGTTCTCATGCGCATAACAGAATGGTACCGAAGCCTATTAGATATAAAAGAGATAAATAGCCCCCAGCTAATTTATCAAAATTACATTACTTATGATGACAAAGGTTTGCTTCATCTTGCCAAACCCATTCTCCTGGACGGCGAAGTACAGGGCATTATTTATTTGGCAGATGACCAAAGCGAGTTGCATGCCTTACTCAAAAGATTTTATTTAATTATCGCCCTGATTTTTCTTTTTACCGGAATCGCTATTCTCTTTGTTTCCACCAAATTACAAAAAGTTTTTCTGGCGCCGCTGCTCGAACTGATGGAGGCGATGCGTGCAGTGACCCTGGAAAAAAATTTCACCCGCCGAATCAGACAAATTGGCACGGATGAATTTGGCGAAATGGCGACGGTTTACAACGCTATGCTGTCAGAAATCCATCAACGTGACAAGAAATTGCAACAACATCGCGATGAACTGGAAGATGAAGTTGAAGCCCGTACCACTGAACTACGTAAAGCCAAAGAAACCGCCGAATTGGCAAATGCCGCAAAATCGCAGTTCCTCGCCAACATGAGCCACGAGATACGCACACCCATGAACGGGATTTTTGGCATGTCCGAAATCCTGATGGGCACTAACTTAACCCAAAGGCAATACCATTTCGTAGAGACGGTACATAAATCCGGCGAAACACTGCTGGCCATCATTAACGACATCCTAGACTTTTCCAAAATTGAAGCCGGACACCTCGAACTGGAAAGCGTAGATTTCAACCTACATAAAAATGTCGAAGATACGCTAGAGTTATTTATAGAAAAAGCCCACCGTAAAAATTTAGAATTTATCTTGCGTATCGCCCCTGAAGTGCCTGAAAGCGCCAAAGGCGACCCTACCCGAATACGGCAAGTCCTCCTTAACCTGGTCAGCAATGCCATTAAATTCACAGGGCAGGGAGAGGTCGCGGTCGATGTCAGTTTAGCCAAACTTCCTGAGGGATTTAACCAAACGTCCGCCCCTGACTCTTTCGGGGTCCGTTTCACCGTGCGCGACACTGGCATAGGGATCAGCGCGGATGCCTTGCCGAGGCTGTTCCAGGCCTTTTCCCAGGCCGACGGCTCCACCACCCGCAAGTACGGCGGCACCGGCCTGGGGTTGGTGATCTCCAAGCAACTGGTCGACCTGATGAGCGGCGACATATCGGTATCCACCCAGGTTGGCCAAGGTACCGCCTTCACCTTTACACTGCCGCTCCTACCCGCCGCCCAAGCCCAGCCCACCCGTACGAACCCGCCCTCCGAACTGGCCGGACGGAAGCTCCTGATCGTCGAGGACAACCCTACCAACCGTGAGATCCTGCACGAGTACGCCCTGTCCTGGGATATGTCCGTCGACGCCGTAGGCAGCGCCCTGTCCGCCCTCAACCTGCTCAGGGACCATGACGGCACGAAATCCCCTTACGACTTTGTCATCATCGACATGAAAATGGCCGGAATGAACGGCCTGGAGCTGGGGCGGCGCATCAAGGCCGACCCCGGCTTGGCGCACATCCCCCTGGTCATGGCGACTTCCACCCTGTTCCTGGGTGAGGCCACCGAGGCCAAAGAGACCGGCTTTGCCGCCAATCTCGTCAAGCCCATCCGCAAGGCCGACCTGCACCAATGCCTGTTGGGGGCATTGGATCCATCCCAGGGCTTGCCGACCAAGACCGAAACGCCTGTCGTTGCCGCCGCCCCGGCCTCCGTCTTGGTCGCCCGCGTCCTGTTGGCCGAGGACAACCCCGTCAACCAGGAAGTCGCCGTCGAGATGCTCAAGGGCTTCGGCTGCACGGTGGACACCGCCGATAACGGCCAGGAGGCCTTGCAGGCTGTCGTCAAGCAAGCCTACGACTTGGTGCTGATGGATTGCATGATGCCGGAAATGGACGGCTATGCCGCCACCGCCGAAATCAGGCGGCAGCAAAACGCAGGCCTGTTGCCGCCGTTCCCCATCATCGCCCTGACCGCCAACGCCATCGAAGGCGACCGTGAGAAATGCCTGGTGGCCGGTATGGACGACTACCTCGCCAAGCCGTTCAAGGCGGCAGCCCTGCTACGGGTCATCAAGTCGTGGGTGGCCGAACCACCGGTATCGGCAGCAACTGCGCCAGAACCCACCATACCAACGCCCCTGGATAGCAGTACAGGGGCGTCGTCGTCGGCCATCAATAACGCCGCCCTGGAGACAATCCGTAAGCTCGACCCCAAGGGTGGCAACGAATTCCTCAAGCGCATCATCGACCTGTACCTGGACAACGCCCAAAAGCAGGTGGAGACATTAGGACAGGCTTGGGAAACAGGCGACCTCACGACCATCCACTCGGTGTCGCACACGCTGAAGTCCAGCAGCAACCAAGTCGGTGCCCACGCGTTGGCCGAACTGTGCCGTGGGGTCGAAAACGAGGCCAGGCAGCAACGCTACGACGCGTCCGGCCAAACCCTCGAATGCATCCGGCAGGAATTCGACAGCACCAGGAAGGCGCTGGGCGTTTATCTTGCAAAATGACCTATAATAAGCCTCGCACTAATCGGAAACCAATAACATGCTAGACCAACCCCGCATACTTATCATCGATGATGACCCGCTCATCCGATTATTAGTGTCCACAACACTCCAATCTATAGGCTTGCAAACAACGGAGGCTTGTAGTGGTGAAGAAGGCTTGAATTCATTCATGTCATTCGGGGCAGATGCTGTTTTGTTGGATGTCATGATGCCTGGCGGCATGGATGGCTTTACTGTCTGCGAAAGATTTAAACAACTGCCTGATGGACAACACATCCCTGTGTTAATGATGACCGGCTTGGAAGACCTAGAGTCGGTCAACCATGCCTTCGAGGTGGGCGCAACTGATTTCATCACTAAACCTCTCAATATTGCCCTGTTAGCCCATCGAGTGAAGTACTTGCTCCGGTCTGCAAAAACAACCATACAACTGCTTGAAAGCGAAAAACGCCTGCATCGCATGGCTTATTTCGATAGCTTGACCGAACTTCCCAACCGCCAATTTTTTCAGGAACACCTGCAACACATGATTGCCTTGGCACATCGGAAAAAGCACAAGCTGGGTGTCTTGTTTCTGGATCTTGACGGTTTTAAGCGCATCAATGACACGTTGGGGCACCACCTGGGTGACCTTGTCCTGCAGGCGACTAGCGAACGACTACGAAAAAGCCTGCGGGCCAGCGATGTATTGGTCCGCTCAAATTCAGCCGAAGACGGCGCATCCTTGGCACGACTGGGGGGCGATGAGTTTACCGTGCTTTTATCGGCGATTGACCGGAACGAAGACGCTGCAACCGTCGCTGATCGCATACGAATCAACCTGTCTGAACCGTTTTCCTTAAATAGCCACGAATTGTACACAACCTCCAGTATTGGTATAGCTATTTATCCAGAAAATGGTGAAACAGAAGAGGAATTACTGAAAAATGCGGATATAGCGATGTATTACGCCAAACGGGCTGGCGGCAATACGTATCAGTATTTTTCAGGCAAAATGACCGAAGCGGCTTTTCGCCGCCATACCATGGAAAATCATCTCCGTAAAGCCATTGAACGGAATGAACTTGAATTGCATTACCAACCCATCTTCAATATTGCCATAGGGAAATTTTGCGGCGTGGAGGCTTTGTTACGCTGGGACAATCATGAGCTTGGGAAGGTTACTCCGATTGAATTCATTCCGTTGGCTGAGGAAACTGGCCTTATTGTAAAAATAGGCGAATGGGTGTTGCGGCAAGCCTGTATCAAAATAAAGAACTGGGGCAACCAAGGCATCTTGCTCAGCCGTATGGCTGTCAATGTGTCGGCAATGCAATTATTGCATAAAGGCTTTGCCTCTCAGGTAACGGCAATATTAAAAGAAACTGGCCTAGATCCTGGCATATTAGAATTGGAGTTGACCGAAAGCGCATTAATCTCCGATGAAGACAGCGTCCTGGAAGCCTTGCACGATCTCAAAAAAATTGGCGTCCAACTGGCGATTGACGATTTTGGGACGGGCTATTCCAGTTTAAGCCGACTCAAAAATTTTCCCATTGACCGTTTGAAAATCGACCGGAACTTTATTCAAGATATTGAAGACAGCTCGGATAGGGGGGCTATCGCGGTCGCCATCATCGCTATGGCTGAAGGCATGGAAATGAAAGTGACCGCCGAGGGCGTGGAAACCGATGTGCAACTGAGTTTCCTCAGAAACAAGCACTGCGATGAAATACAGGGTTATCTCATGAGCAGGCCCTTGCCCTCAGCGTTAATCGATGAATTCCTGATTAAAAACCTACGGATATAGCCTTTTGGTACAGGAAAGTTCCGACATCGGCTATCTAATGGGTCGCGTTATATTTTTCTTTTACTTCCTTATAATCGGCCAAGGCTTCCTTCACCAAATCGCCGCCCTTTTTGACATCGCCGTCATTAAGGGCCGTACGTGCCTGTCCTAATTTGTTGCTGCCTTGCGATTTCTTGATCGAGACTTTAGGGTCGGAAGTAGCGATTGACTTTTGTGCTTGCTTGGCTGCTATCACAATGTCGGCAATAGCCTTCGGGTCCGCGCCTTTATCCAAGGCGGCTACAGCTTCTTCTAATTTAGTCACGGTTTGTTCGATTGCAGCCTTTACTTCGGCATTATTTTCCGCATACGCAATGGAATGTGCCGATGCAAGACTAATTACCATCAAATAAACCAGAATTTTTATTATGTTCATTATGAAGCCTCGTGTTTGAGTGTGATGTTATGAAAGAGCCGTACTCTAGCCCAATTCTAAGGCCAGCCTGACAGTAAGTCTACGCTTATTCCCAAATCGTCCCTGGTTTAAAGTTCTGGCAATAAAATCATTCAGGATATTTTACAGTGCCGCTAAAATGGCTTAAGACATCAATCTAAAGTATATTAACCAACAAAGCACATCCGGGGACGTGAAGGCACGGCAAAATCAATTTTGTCTACTGACCGCAGCTTTATATACGAGCATTCCCGTGAAGGCCTGGAAAGCCCATATCTGGGAGATTTTCTGGAGGGCTACCGGCAAAACCCAATATCTTGATATTTGGCAGATCGTTGAAGATAAAACAAACTTACCTTATCCTGTTTTAAACATCATCCTGGAACAATATGGCACTAAAAATTTTTCGTAAAAAACATGTCCGAACCCATGCCGATTCTGACGATTCCTTACACCGTTGTTTGACGGCTTGGGACCTGACTTTGCTTGGCATTGGTGCCATCATAGGCACGGGCATCTTCGTGTTGACCGGCATTGCCGCCGCCACCCAAGCAGGGCCAGCGGTAATTTTGTCGTTTGTTATAGCAGGGACTGCCTGCGCTTTCGCGGCCTTATCGTACGCGGAGCTGTCATCCGCTATCGGCGGTTGCGGTAGCGCCTATGGTTATACTTACGCGGCTTTCGGCGAGTTATTTGCTTTCATTATCGGCTGGAATTTGCTGCTTGAATACGGCATAGCCGTTGCTGCGGTCGCCAATGGCTGGTCGGGTTATTTTTGTCATGGTTTGGCTGACCTTGGCTTTCCCTTACCGGAAATGTTCACCAAAGCGCCAAAATTAGGAGGGTTGATCAACCTGCCCGCCAGCATGATCATTTTGTTATTGATGGCTTTGTTGATTATCGGCGTAAAACAAAGTGCAAAAGCCAATAACGCGATGGTTTTTGTGAAATTGATTACCATTGCATTCTTTATCTGTGTTGCCCTATTTAACGTCAATCCAGCCAACTGGCATCCCTTCATGCCGTTCGGTTGGTTTGAGACTTTGCCCAATGGCAAAACCACAGGCGTACTGGCGGGGGCTTCTTTGGTATTTTTCGCCTATGTCGGATTTGATGCCGTTTCAACAGCGGCGGAAGAAGCAAAAAATCCGCAACGTGATTTGCCTATCGGCATTATTACATCGTTGGCATTTTGCACCCTGGTTTATATCCTGGTTGCGGGTTTGCTGACAGGGGTCGTGCCCTATACCGACCTCAACGTGTCATCGCCGGTCGCCCATGCCCTGAGTTTGCTCGGTTTCACCTGGGCGTCTGCACTCATCTCAACAGGCGTAATAGCCGGTTTAACGACAGTCATGTTGGTGTTGTATTACGGATTGACCCGCATTATTTTTGCGATGTCCCGTGACGGGTTATTGTCGGCGTTTTTCAGCAAAATCAACCCCAACACCCAAACCCCAATCCGCGTTATCGTAATATGCGGCCTGATCATGTCCTTGATTGCGGGATTAATGCCGCTAGGCGACCTTGCCGAACTCGTCAACATCGGCACATTGTCGGCTTTTGCCTTTGTTTGCCTAGGCGTTATCGTCCTTCGCGTCACACATCCCGATATGCCAAGGCCATTCCGGTCGCCTTTTAGTCCCTTATTTCCCGTGCTGGGAATGCTGTCTTGTAGCGGACTGATGGTGTTCCTCCCTGCCCTCACTTGGCTGCGTTTTATCGTCTGGATGATTATCGGATTGATCGTTTATTTTACTTATTCAATCCACCACAGCGAGTTAAGCGAGAATCAATAAATTTCAAATGCAGAATGCATACGGTCATCACAGGTCTCTTGGCGACGGTTTATAAACTACGGTGACTATTTTTATAAACTGGCGAGGCTATTTGCTTAAGGCAAGAAATTTGAGAAACTTGAACTAATAATGTCATGTTTTCAAAATTGCTTTGGTTAAAGGAATATGGATTACTTTTGGTTTCTTTGCCCATAAAACTTGATTTGAATCAAACCGTTTGTCAATGACTGGTTGAGAATATAACGCTTATCCCATTCTTTCGAAAAGAAGGCCGTGTAACCACAACAAATGGAGCGATAACATGTTATTCAAACAATTATTCGACCAAGAAACCTGGACTTACACCTATTTGATTGCCGATCCGGCCAACAAAGAAGCCGTACTGATCGACCCTGTCAACACGCATATCGACGATTATCTGGCAATGCTGACCGAACAAGGTTTGCAACTGAAATACACGTTGGAAACTCATGTCCATGCCGACCACATCACCGCCAGCGGCTTGTTGCGACAAAAACTGGGGTCGCAGACAGGCGTGGGTGCTTTGTGTGGAGCAGAAACAGCGGATTTCCAGATGAAAGACGGCGACTTATTTTCATTTACCAATGGCGAACAAATCAAGGTCATCGCAACCCCTGGGCATACCAAAGGCAGCATGTCTTTCTTGTGGCGAGACCGGGTCTTTACAGGAGACTCCTTATTTATTGGCGGCTGCGGGCGTACTGATTTTCAAGGCGGAGATGCCGGGGCGCTCTACGACTGCATTACCCAACGCTTGTTTACCTTGCCTGATGATACCTTGGTATATCCGGGGCATGACTACCAACAACGCTGGGTCAGTAACATTGTCCAGGAACGCACGACAAACCCTAGGCTGGCAGGTAAAACACGGGACGAATTCATAACCATTATGAACAACCTCAACTTACCCAAGCCGAAGCTGATTGACGAAGCCGTGCCTGCCAACCGTTATTGCGGACTGGAAGAAAATGAACGCCAGGATGCGGTGGCACACAGGGAAACCGTACGGGAAAGCGCAAAACCTGGGGATGTGCCTGTCGTCAACTGCGGCGGCGATATGCCAAAATCTGGGGGAATGACAGTGCAAGACCTGGTCGCGGCAGCTAAACAGCAAATCACCGAAGTCAATGTAGAAAAAGCCAAGCAATTAATTGTCCAAGGCAGCATCACCGTCATCGACACCCGCGAAGAAAGCGAGTACGCCGCCGGACATATTGACAATGCCGTATTATTGCCGCGCGGTGTACTGGAATTCAGGATCAATACTATCCCGGAACTGGCCGACAAGGCCAAACCCGTACTGATCTACTGCCGTACGGGAGGACGAGCCGCCCTGGCGGCGCAGTCGCTTAAAACTTTGGGGTATACGAATGTGCTGTCTATAGCCGGCGGCTATGAAACCTGGCAGAAAGGGAATTAAGGTTAAACGACAAAAAGATTGACTACCGTCTAGTTTTAGGTGAAAAAGGCGTTTGAAATAATTTTTATGGCAATTGAATTTTTAGGATAACGTTAGCATTTAAAATCCTATCCAACTTAATAAGTTCCCTATTCCAAATCACCCATTAAAACTACCGGAGGAATCATGTCAGGCCAACACCACACCTTATTAATCGTCGGCGGCGGCGCTGCTGGCGTTTCTGTCGCCAACAATATGCGCCGACAAAACCCAACCATCGCCATTGGCTTAATCGAACCGTCTGAAAAGCACTATTATCAACCCGGCTTTACCATCATCGGCGGCGGCGCTTATACCTTGAAACAAGCCACCAAAGAAGAAAAAAACCTTATCCACCCCAGCGTTAACTGGATCAAGGATTATGCGGACTCTTTTCAGCCCGATAGCAACACGGTCACTTTGCGTTCCGGCGACAAAGTCACTTATGATTACTTGGTCGTCTGCCCCGGGCTGCAACTGGATTGGGATAAAGTAAAAGGTTTAAAAGAAACGCTGGGCAAAAACAATGTCTGTAGCAATTACTCCCCTGATACGGTGGAATACACCTGGGAATGTATCCAAAACCTGCAATCGGGAACCGCTTTGTTCACCCAACCGCCCATGCCTATCAAATGCGCCGGGGCGCCGCAAAAAATCATGTATCTGGCTGCCGACCGCTTCCGCAAAAAAGGCATTTTGGATAAATTCAGTATTGAATTTTTCACCGCAACCCCAGGCATGTTCGGCGTACCGTTTTTTGCCAAAGCCTTATTGAACGTTGTTGCCGATTATGGGATCAAGACCCATTTTAGCAGCAACTTGGTCGCCATCGACGGCGACAAAAAATCCGCGACATTTGAAGTCACAGGAGGCGATAAAAAATCGACCGTTACGAAAAATTTCGACATGATCCACGTCACCCCACCGCAAAGCGCACCCGATTTCATCAAGCAAAGTCCGTTGGCAAATGCCGCTGGCTGGGTGGATGTGCATCCGAAAACTTTGCAGCATAACAAATACCCCAATATTTTCGGCCTGGGCGATGCCACCTCGACACCGAATGCCAAAACCGCCGCCGCTGTCCGCAAACAAGTGCCTATCGTGGTCGATAACATTATTAACTTGATGAATACCAAGGCAGTTATTGAAAAATACGACGGCTACGGCTCTTGCCCGTTGACCACCTCGCTGAATGCCGTGATGCTGGCCGAATTTGCTTATGACGGCAAAGTTACGCCCTCGTTCCCGTTCATTGACCCCAGGAAAAACCGGTCTCTTTGGTGGTGGGGAAAAACGACCGGATTCCCTTGGCTATACTGGCACATCATGGTTAAAGGCTTGCGGATTGATATTCCGCATTTGGAATGTTATGCCAAGAAGTTTATGAAGGAAGACTAAAAGCAAATTCTAATTTTTGAAATCGGCAGTGCTTAGCATCTTTAAAAAGACAAAACCTCGTGTTTTCCTTGGAGAGCTTGCAGTTGTGCCGAGAACTGATATTAAGCGGCATTTGGAAGGGTTGGATTGGTTTGGAAGTGTCGACATAGATATGGCATTGCGAAATAGCTTAACAGAAGCATTTTCATTGCCATCTATAGATAATATCGATTCACCGTTAACAACTGATCTTGTCATAGACGTATTCATTATAAAGTTTCAGTCAGGGGGTATTTGGGATATTTCATTAGGTGAAATCAGTTTCCCACTATTTTGGCGACCAAAAATTACCTTAACATCCCGGCTCTACTACTTAAAAACAAGTAAGATCAAAGCTACTTTTAAAATAACAGAGAAAATGAACGTACGAGATTATATTTGCCGCGCCTTTAGCTTTAGACCTATGTTAGATCAGAAAGATATTGAATCACTGCTTTACCAAGCGTGTTGTAAACTTTTGTTGGAAATTCAAAAGAGCATTTGATAAATCATTATATAGTTCCCACGCTCCGGCGTGGGAATTCATCAGGCAACGCTCCTGCGTTATGTGACGCTGGAGCGTCAATGGCGGCATTCCCACGCCGGAGCGTGGGAACTATAATGTATGGAATTTTACCAACATTAACAAAGAGAACTCACATTGGCCTTCGATATAATCGCTTTTTCAGCCAGTTGCTTGTTAGTTCTGGCTTATTATCTCTACCTAGGTTGGCGAACCCGCCGCACACCGAATTCCCGCATATCGGCACAAAATGCCAAGATTCGGGAACAATGGGTAGAGATGGTGATGAGCAGCGGCAAAATGGATATTCTTGCTATCCAAACCATACGAAACTCGGTCATTGCCGCCAACTTCATGGCTTCGACCGCCGTGTTGTTGATCGTTGGCACCTTAAACATCAGCGAAAAAATCGGGCAATGGTCACTCATGTGGCATCCCTTTGGGATAGGCGGCGCAACATCCGGCGTGACCTGGCAACTCAAGCTGGGTTTGTTGTTGCTGGTTTTTGCAATTGCCTTCCATTTCTTTTCCATGGCGATACGGTATTTTAACCACGTCGGCTATATGATTAATCTCCCAAGCGAACCCGATAAAGACGATGCCTTGTACCACCAAACTTGTACTTATTTGAACAAGGCCGGCAGTTATTATATGTATGGAACACGGACTTTCTTTTTCAGCTTGCCGATCATCATGTGGTTTTTTGGATCCGCTTTTTTGGTGCTGGCGAATATCGGCCTGTTAGTGGGACTTGCTATGCTCGACAGGACTCCAAGCTGAATGCTGACTAGATATGCCAAAAAATGAAACCCTACGCCTATTCAGCGTTTAAGCTTGTCGTCCAATAAAAAACTTAAATAGGGAAAAATCCATGCCCAAACGAATAGTTAGTACATTAATTTTCATCACCTTAATTAGCTGTACTTCGACTGTAGTTTCAGCAAATACCCTAACTAAGCCTCTCTTGTCCCGCTTAGTCAGTGGAATTGTCGTCGGCGATAATTTTGTCATATCTGGGTTTAATGCCATCTCGACGAAAAAAGGGGAAAGGTATGATGAATCCAAAGATCCCGCTTTGCGCAGGGGCACCGAAAACTGGGAAGAACCGCAGGGCAGCTATTTCGCAATACCTGCCCTAATCGTTGGGATTATAGGCTTAGTGCTGTTTTTCAATCGGGACAAGTGAATTCAACAGACAAAACAAAAGATGCCCTAGCCATTATTTTTTTATGTTCTTGTAGTTATCTTCGCTTTCACGGATGATTTTGTTGCCTTCCTCTATCATGCGATTACCTTCGTTAATCTTCGCCTGCCCTTCACTTACCATGGCCGTCCCACGATCAACCAATTGTTTACCTGATTTCCAGCGATCACCCAAGCTTGCGATACCTTGACTTTCGCGGAGCATGGTTTCGCCGGAAATTATGGGCTCAGGTTTCGGTGTTGGCACTGGCTCAGAAGCGCAGCCGATAATGAATAATGGCACACAAATTAGAGCCATCCTAGGTTGAAAAGGGAAAGATTTCTGCATCGTTATTAGTCCTTGTGGTTGTCGTCAACGCCTTAATGTTACAAAACATTGCCGGACATGCAAGCATTTTTTAGTGCCGGAGCTTAATGCTACGTGCATAATCACTTTAAACCACCGGCTTATTAGCCGCCCCAAACCTCATTAAGCCGTTGGTCGCGACCACAGGTAAAGCGATAAAATTGATATCTTCTTGGATTATTCAGGTAGTAATCCTGGTGGTAATCTTCCGCCGGAAAAAATTTTCCAGCAGGTCTTATTGATGTGACGACAATCTCATTAGGAAATTTAGCCTTTAAAGCCAATTTCGATGCTTCAGCAAGCTGTTTCTCTTTCTCATCTTGGTAAAAAATGGCTGCCTTGTACTGATCGCCTTTGTCGCAAAATTGCCCTCCTTCATCGAAAGGGTCTATGTTGTGCCAAAAGACTTCCAGGAGTGCTACGTAACTAATTTTTGTTGGGTCGTAGGTCACCTGCACAGCTTCTGAATGGCCTGTTTTACCGTTGGAAATGTCCTTATAGGTCGGATTTTCAGTCTTCCCGCCAGTGTAACCGGAAGTCGTGCTGATAACCCCTGGTAATTCATCGAAGGGCTCCTCCATACACCAGAAACAGCCGCCCGCAAACACCGCCACTGCTGGTTTTGTGGTGACCACGCCCTCAGCGAATACGCTGGCACTGAACAGCAAAAAAACAACCAAAACGACTGTCAGGCAATCCTGAAATAATTTCTTTATCACTTGATCACCACCCTTTTGTTATCAAATTTTATGTGGGTAGGGACCGTCTCGACATCATAAAAATGTAGCTAGGTTAATTTCGGGCCAGCATTTTTACTTGCTTTGGCAATCTCTGCACTACACCTCATTTTTAACCTGAAATAAGAAAAATTCAAGTAATTTTCTGCATCACCTGCTGTCTGATTGTATGTTGCTATACCGGATAGCAACCAAAGTAAACATTGATCCAGTCCTGCGACAAGGGCAGGAAGAAGGGATTATGTTGATTCCATCGATGCTCAGTCGTGTCGAATAATCGAATGTATGTTACGCAGTTTGACAATTAACCGAAAACGGTTAATGTGTGTAGCGTACACCCAACACCACTATAACAACACGATGAGGCATAAAAATGAAAAAAACGAATAGCTTTTGGATTTTTGCTTTAATGATTTTTACCAGCGCTTGCTGGGCTTACGGTGGCGGTAGCAGCAGTTCAAAGGCTTGCGACAAGCCCAAATTCTCCGATTTTGTTCCAGCAGAAAACACCCAAGTGACTGCGGGTTCTGCGTTTTCTTTCACTGCATCCAAAAACACGTACCCAACGACAATCAAGGTGAGTGTGAAAGAACAGGCCGCCACCGCCTTAAAGGTCGATAAAAAAAATGACGGCACGTTTACAGTCAGCGGCAAGTTACCTGCAACAATTAAGGGCGGCTTTGCCAGAATAAACATCGGCGCTGATGCCCAAAGCAATTGTAAGGGCACTGGCGGTTGGTTGGTGAAAATTGCTGAGTAAGCCTGCACCATGAATGGTTTGATTGTTCGACATGCCCAAGACCCACCACAAACAGGATTAACTCAAACCGTTCGTGGTGAGTTTGTGAAAGTCGATGAACACCCATTTCGCTACGCCGCCTTACGCTTTCTATTAAGCACCCTTTCTGCATGAATAAGGAAGCAATGATTGGATATTAAAGCCGGATAAAGCGACAACATAATGATAGCGAACCAGCGCAAGTTCATGACCAGCAGCAACCCCAAATGAAACATGACACCTATTGCTAGGCTAACTCTGCGCGTGTGTGCATTTAACAATAAAAGCGGAAACAGCAACTCCCACCCCCTTATAAGCCACGCTAACCACGGCAATAACTCCTTAACTACCGGCTGGTCGATAACCGTCCAAGCATCCCAACGCGAGTAATGCGGATGCATCAACACATATTGCATAACCGTCCCGTCCTGCCATTCGGGGCTGTGAAATTTAACCCAGCCGGACACAAAATAGATCAAGGCTATCTGAAATTGCACCAACCGCAGCGGCCAAACAATGACTTGTTGCGGTTTATTGTGTAAATAGGCATCGACCGACCAAGCGTTGCCGCAAGGCGACAACATCAGGTAAAAGCACATGATTTTCAACACGGCATCATCACCGTCCAACAATAGCGGATTACGGTTCCACAAGGAAACCCATACCAACCAAGTGATACCCGCAACAATACGGCTTTGCCAACCAACCATAAGTAAGAAAGCCGATAATATCCCACCGATGATGACCGTATAGGCGAGTGTCGTAGCATGTTCGCCTACCGAAATGAACAGCAACGACCAACTACCGCCGTTTTGTTCGGCTATTTGATGGATATTGCCAAGCCACCCTGAGCCACTGAATTGCACTTTAGTATAAGGCAATAATTGAATGAAATAAATTGCAGACAAACCGCCAAAAGCAATGCGCAACACTGCATATTGCCTGGCATCTATCGATTTGAACCAAAAATCCCATACGGTTTGCATCAATTGCTAACCCAAATAATCTTGTCCATTCGGTAACCGATTTTAGGTAAGTCCTTGAGTTCTGGATGCAATTCAAACTGGTGCAGCACTAGCTGGACTGGTGGGCCGTCAGCGGTTTTGCCCCGATGTTGTAGATAATATCGTGTGAATGCCTCCAGCAATACCGGTTCTTCTAATTTAGTCAAATTCTCTGTTAGACGATAAAGGCGACTACGGCCACTGCCAAACCGTTCGAAATTAGTGTCAAGATTGCTGAATAAAGGTTTATCTTTACAGGCCATTATCCCTTGGTCAGGATAAGCAATAACCGATCCGCAAACGGACAGATATTGGTGAAGTTCAGGGTTGGGAGACGCAAAAAAATCCCAATACTGCTGGCTGCCCGTGGCATCAATATACTTTTGCAGCAGGGCTGAAACATTCGGGTAATCATCTAACATGATCTCTTTCAACAATTTGGCTACACCGGGACTATGCTCGTTGTCGATTAAGATCATCCGACCGATACTGTATGGTATCGTCCACCAAAAAATAGCGACCATGTGAAATAAACAAAACGTGGGTATCAACAGTTTCTTCACGTATATGCCTTTAGTTATCAGTCAATCCTCTAAACCTGTCCTTCGACTAGCTAAGAAAGAAACCGACAGAGGACAATAGCTGCCCAAAGATGAAAATTTAACCCTACCCACCCAAGAAGATTTAGATGCACAGCTAAGCTAAACATCCTGCTACGCAAACACTAGGTTTCAAATGCCCAGCCGAATTGTTTACACCGGACGCATTTGGTTTTAAGCAGCATTATCCAGTGTTATCTACACTTTAACCTTGAAACCGTCCTATTAAGTTCTAGCTTCATGACGTTAAAAACTACCGGGCACTCTACGATGAATCTTAGGTTGTAAGGTTTTCCCCACCGCCGGATAGCCATTGCAACAATTTACTGTAAAGTAATGCGGGAACAACCGGTTTAACGATGCAGTCGTTCATTCCCGCCGCTAAAGCGGCATTCCTGTCCTCGCTAAAAGCATTGGCAGTCATTGCAATAATAGGAAGATTCCTAAAACCAGGCAGGGCACGAATTATTTCAGTTGCCGTAAGCCCATCCATTTCAGGCATTTGAATATCCATCAGCACTAAATCGTAGGGATAGTTCTTGATCATATCTAAAGCGATTCGGCCGTTTTCCGCCTTATCCACTGACAGACCGACGGAGTGCAGCTGTGCTAAAGCAACCTCCCTATTAATGACGTTGTCTTCCACCAACAGCAACCGTGCACCCGTATGGTTGAGCCTTAACAACTCCTCAGAATTTGCGACTTCGGGAAGGCGATGTCCTTGGGCGGTATCTTGCCCTTTTTGGAGAGCCGCAGTGAACCAAAATACACTGCCTAGCCCTAAGGTACTTTCCACACCCGCATCGCCCCCCATCGCATTCGCGAGATGTCGCGTTATCGCCAACCCTAATCCAGTGCCACCGTATTGTCGAGTGGTCGAAATATCGGCTTGATTAAATGCCTCAAACAGGCGAGGCAAGTTTTCTTGCGGGATACCGATACCCGTGTCTTGGACTTCAAATTGCAACAATAAGTCGCTATTTTTCTCTCTGAGTATTTTTGCACGAACCCTGATTGTCCCTTTTTCCGTAAATTTGAGGGCGTTTGCGGCATAGTTAATAAGCGCCTGGCGCAGGCGAGTGGGGTCGCCACAAAGCCAGGCGGGGACATCGCCGCAATCAAACTCAAGGGCGATGCCTTTTTGCCTGGCTTGACCGATTAACATCGAGTTGATGTTGTCAAAAATGGCTTCTAGGCTAAAGTTGATTTTTTCCAGCGTCATTTGCCCGGCCTCAATCTTTGACAGATCCAGAATGTCATTGATGATAGACAGCAGATGTTGTGCCGAAATATCAATCTGTTGGAGATATCTTTTTTGGTCGGTCGAAAGCCTGCTTTTTTGCATCAGATAACTTAAACCGAGGATCGAGTTCATCGGCGTGCGGATTTCATGGCTCATATTGGCCAGAAAAGCACTTTTTGCTTTATTGGCGGACTCAGCCAGCGCTTGGGTGGCAATCAGTTCTTGAGTGCGGTTCACCACCAGTTCTTCAAGATGGTGGCGGTGTTCTTCCAACTCGTCGGCAACACGTTTTTTATGGGTAATGTCTTGCTGTACGGACACGTAATGGGTGATTTTTCCGTCGGATTGGCGTATGGGCGTAATGTTGGCAAGTTCAAACGTTTCAGTGCCGTCTTTGCGTTTATTGATGAATTCACCACTCCAAGTTTGTCCGCCGCTTATGGTTTTCCAAAGGTCGGTATAAGTCGCTACAGGCGTTTTACCCGAATTTAATATCCTCGGATTAAGGCCTATAACCTCATCTAGCGTGTAACCGCTATTTTTGAAAAACGCTTCGTTTACGTATTCAATATAGCCGTTACTGTCAGTGATTATGATGCTTTCTGGACTTTGCTGGACAGCCTTGGCAAGCTTCCGAAGCTGATTTTCTGTTTTTTTGCGTTCAGTGATATCTTGTACAGTCGCTATCCTGTAAAGAATATTGCCAAAAGTATCTTTGATACTGACAAGATCGACTTGCGCATCCATGCTGGAACCATCTTTACGTTGAAATACAGCCTCAAACCGTACCTTGCCAAACTGGTCGGCGACGACTGTGTAAGTTTTTAACTGTTCGACACTTTCAGGTTGGTATAGGGATAAAATTGCCATGCCCTCAACTTCTTCCGGCTTGGCATAACCCAATAAACTTACAAAAGCAGGATTACAGGTAACCAGGGTTTGAGTCTTCGGGTCGTCGATTGCAATGCCGTGTGCACAATAGTGAAATACATCGATCCAACGTCGAGTTTCGGCAGCCAGGCGTTTGGTCTCCGTGATATCCTGGATGGTGCCGATCATGCGCACTGGGTTGCCGGAAATGTCGGTTTCCAATAGACCGGCTTCCAAAAGCCATCGCCCCTCTCCTGCTTTGGGGAAGGTGCGGTATTCGATAGGCGCTGATTTATTGCCAGCCAGGCAATCTTCATCCCAAGTTGCGACTGCAGTGCGGTCGTCTGGATGAATCAACTCAAGAAACTGCTTCATCGTGGGCGGGTGACCTGTTTCGGGCGAGAGCCCTAATAATCGGAAGGTTTCATCGCTCCAGATGACACGTCCCGATTCGATGTCCCTTTCCCAACTGCCAATGTGGGCAACCGCTTGTGACTCAGAAAGATGCCGTTCTTTCTTCATTAACATTTTTTCAATCTGTTTGCGATCGCTGATATCGATAACAATCCCACGGTAGAGCACCTGTCCGCTTTGCTCATCCAATTCTGGCAGCCCACGCGCCATTAACCATCGCTCCTTACCCTCAATCAACTTGGCAAGCCGCCACTCCAGAGTTAGCTCATCATGCTGTTTTAAGGCACGGCTTATCTCTGCGTTCACGGCAGGTTGGTCATCAGGATGGACAGTTGCAAACCAGGCTTCAAAGGAGGGTTGGCAGCTCTCAGGCTCTATTCCGTAAAGTTGCCAAATGCTCTCGCTCCATTCGTTGGCATTCGTTGCTGGATTCCATGTCCAGGCTCCAGCCTTTGCGGCGTAAAGCGCTTGTGTCAAGCGCTTGTATTCAACATCAAGCCCTAGGGCTTTGATCCGCTGTAACTCTGCAGATGAGCGACGGAACCGTTCAAAAACCAAACTAAATAATAGTCCTGTAACGATGAATAAGCTTATCGGGAAAAAATGACGATAACCGTTAATGTCCCAACTGAATTGCGGGTCTTCGAAAAAATACACGTCAAAGATAGCGACAAGGCCGGTTGCAATGACCCCACCCAGCAATCTTCCTATCCAGGCGCTTAACATTACGGCAGGATAAAAAAACAGCCACCTCAGCAGGGGTAATTGCGGCCAGATCATCCATTGAAAATACAATGCCAGTACTGGCATGAATACAGATAGAATTAACCTAAAGCCGATTATTTGATGGGAAGGCATAATTTATTCAATCGTGGCATTGGGTTAGCCTTTTTGTAACTATCTGTTATGTTAAACAGTTCGTATCTTGAAACAATCAATACTCAACTATCGGGTAAACAATCATTGATTTTCTGCTGCGAATGTCAAGGCCGATAATTACTTAACACCTCAAAAAATTATCTTAAAAATGGCATTTCATGTATTTTTATTATAAAAATCAATTAGCTAGTCAAAAATTTTACGGATTCTATCCCGTTACAATTGTGTAATCTAAAACTCAGTCCAATCATCATCATTTTGCTGACGAGTTTGAATGGTGCTCGTGGGTAGTCGAGGCGTTGTTTTTTGCGGAACAACCCGTAAATTAGCAACGGGCCGTTTGGGGGATCGGATTTCTGAATCAAGCCGAAATTGAGCGACGGTATCACTCAAGGCCGATGCCTGTTCTTCCAGTGACTCGGCAGCAGCGGCTGCTTGTTCAACAAGTGCAGCGTTCTGCTGGGTAACGTCGTCCATTTGGGTCACCGCTTGGTTAACTTGGTCAATACCAGCGCTTTGCTCAGCGGATGCAGCGGCAATTTCCGACATGATAGTAGCGACACGTTTGACTGAGGACACAATTTCATCCATGGTCTTGCCCGCTTCGCCCACTAATTTGCTGCCGTCTTCGACTTTCTCGACCGAATCGCTGATCAAGCCTTTGATTTCTTTGGCCGCCGCTGCAGAACGCTGCGCCAAATTGCGTACTTCGCTCGCCACCACCGCAAAGCCACGGCCTTGTTCGCCTGCCCGTGCAGCCTCGACGGCGGCATTAAGTGCAAGAATATTGGTCTGTAAGGCAATGCCGTCAATCACACTGATAATGTCGACGATCTTGCGGGAACTTTCGTTGATGGAATACATGGTACCGACTACTTGCTGCACCACGCTGCCGCCTTTGATTGCCACATCCGATGCCGTCAATACCATTTGGTTGGCTTGCCGTGCGTTGTCGGCATTCTGCTTAACTGTGGAAGCCAGCTCTTCCATGCTAGATGCCGTCTCTTCCAGGCTGGCGGCCTGTTGTTCAGTGCGGTGCGATAAATCGGCATTACCGGCGGATATTTCCTTAGCGGCGGTGTTAATGGAATCCACTGCCACCTTGACGGCGATTATGGGCGTAACTATCGTTTCCAGTGTGGCGTTGATGCCTTCCACGATTTTTCTGAAATCGCCTAGATGTTTACTGGCATCGGCACGGGTTTGAATACGTCCATCCAGGGCGGCTTCGGACAGCATCGTCGTATCTGCGATAAGTGCTTTCATATGGTCACGGACCTGCTCAATGGTGTCATTGATGAAAACTTTCTTGCCTGGGAAACGTTCTAGCGGTGCATCGAAATCGCCTTCACCGAAGGCTTTGACGCAGGCCATGGCTTTATTGTTGTCCTGGATGTTTCCGACAACCATGTCATTGACGCCTTGCGCCATGGCTTGATAAAAGCCCCGGAAACGAGAGGTGTCGATCAAGGTATCAATATCGCCCTTTGTTTGTTCGTTAGTCACGTACTGTAAGCTTTCGACAAAGCCTTTGAGGATGCTTGTCGTCCGGTTCATGCTTTTTTTGTACGTGTCGTAATCACCTTGATAGTCATCGGAGATTCGATCCGGCAAGACACCTTCGGCAATCTGGTGGAGGTAATTACCGACAACATTGAACGGGCCTATTATGACATCCAGCATCTGGTTGATTTTTTCGGCGATATCCCGGGTAAAGCCATTTTTGTCGTCTAGCGAGATACGTTTGGACAACTGCCCGGCGATAGCGGCTTCGACTAAGGTATTGACATCTTGTTGCGCCGCCACTTCTTCGGTACGGTCGGCCCATTCGACGACAGACCCTAAGCGCTGGCCTAGATCGTTGATGATTGGGTTGGCGGTCAGTTGGAAAGTTCTCGCACCCACTTTTATCTGGGCCCGGTGGGTGTTGGTGAAATTAGCCAACAAGCCCCTCTGGTGTTCCGGATGCTTATGGAACTGGTCCATGTTTGAGCCCAATAGCCGGGAAGAATTAAAGTTGGGCAAGACTTTGCGCAGGTCGGTTTCGGCGTTTGCCAGCATTTCCGCCACTGACTTATTCATGTAAGTGATGTTACGGTCGTTGTCGGCGATCATGACATTGGTGGTGACATTGTCCAGGGCTGCTTTTACGCGCTGATTTTCGACTGCCATGCGGCTCGCCTTGCCCAACATGTCGATAGTAGCGTTGATGTTGTCTTTAAGGGCGCGGCATTCGCGAGGGAAGTCGTCCGTGATTTTCGGTGGAATTTCGCCCTGGGCGATGCGTTCCAGGTAACTGTTCGTCAACTCAAGGCAAACCCGTAACTCAACGTTAGTGTCGGATTCACGCCTGCCATCCGAGATGCGGCGTTCTTGAATGACCAGGCTGTTTTTCAGTGCCTGCATCAGCGGGGCAACCGCGTCGCCACCCGAAGTGTCGATAGGTATAGAAAAATCGCCTAATGACATTTTGTCTACGATTTTTACTGCCTCATTGATACGGGATTGTAGTGCCTTTGCGTTACCAAAAAAAAACATGGAAGAGTCCCTTATTCATTCTACGCGTTAAAAGTTAAGGCTAAGTTAGTGAATCAGCCCCAATTGTTAAGGATTTCCGGCCAAATAGATTAGGCGGGGAATTTTTAAGGTAGTGGGCCAAAAATAACCCTGAATTAGGTCAGGCTGGATATTTCAGGAGACTCCTTATTAGACTTAATTTAAGCTGAGAATCCTGATATTTCTATAAGTGCAAGCACTTACACGGTTGATCAAGGTCACAGTTTTTAAGGATACTGACCCTGCTTATAAGCCATAAGGTTTACCCATACATGCCCGTAAGCAGGAGGTTTTAGTGTTGAAACATCAAATCTTTGTCTTTAATGCAAAGTTGTTTATTTCGCACAGGCGTGACAGTTCCAAGAAGTTTTGGCAGCCTGTTTTTTTTAAGATCCGTATCCGGTGAACTTCAACAGTACGGTGACTGATGCCTAACCGATGGCCGATTTCTTTATTGGGGATACCCGCTATGGCTAGCGGCAATATTTCCATCTCACGTTCGGTAAGGGTGTTGACAAGGCCATGAAAGCCTTGCTCCTTGTCCATGGATATTTCTTTCTCGGCTTCTTGATCCAGCACTTCGAGAATACGTTTGATCAACGCATCACTTTGGATGGGTTTAGTCAAAAAATCAACCGCACCCGCTTGGATAGCTCGAACCGACATGGGAATGTCACCATAGGCGGTGAGAAATATGATTGGCAAACGGATTTTAAGGCGGTTCAACTCGCGTTGCAATTGGGGGCCATTCAAACCCGGCAGGTTGACATCAAGTATCAGGCAACCCGAGCCTTCTGGGCGATACTGTGCAAGAAACTGCTCTGCGTCGGCAAAGGTTTTGCACTTCAGGCCGGCGGTTTCTAAAAACATGCGAAGCCCATTTCGGACTGCACCATCATCATCAACAATGTAAACACAGGGAGCGGTAGTCATGAAATAAGCGGTAAGGTAAATTTGACACTAATTCCGGCATCGGCGTTCTTCTCCGCCCATATTTCACCCCCATACGCTTCGATTAAACTGCGGCAGATAGTAAGCCCCATCCCGATGCCCGTTTTTTTCGTGGTATAAAAGGGTTGGAAAATCATTTTTAGTTGGCTATCATCGGACACGCCAACCCCTTCATCATATACGCTTATCTCCACCATATTTGGGTCGTCCGCTGAACGGCGGGTGCTAACCGTCAGCGTCCCCCCCGAGCTTTTGCCGCTGTCAAGCATGGACTCCAGGCCATTATTAATGAGACTGATCAGAATCTTTTGGATCTGTAACCGGTTGGCCTTAACGGCTGGCAAATCGAAATCGAGATTCAACAGTAGTTTAAATCTGTCAAACGTTTTTTCCGCATCAATAAACTGCCGAACATCATTCAGCAATCGATTGATATTGAAAGGCTCGATGCTGGTTTCCCCTTTATACAAAAGCCCTAACAGTTGGGGAATAACTTTACCGGCACGGTGAACCTGTTGGCTACAGGTTTTCAGGGCATGGCTAAGCTGATTTGAGTCCGCATTACCGCCCTGGAGCATTTTTACGGCGGCATCGGCAAAATAGGAGGCGGCAGTAAGCGGTTGGTTCAGTTCGTGGGCGATAGCCGCCGCTGTCTGGCTAGCAATATGTAACTGGGACGTTTTTTCCAGCGTTTTACGTTGCTGCTCCAACTCCTTCGCCTTCCTGAAATCCGTAATGTCCAGATGGATACCCACCATGCGCACTGACTTTTCATGTTGGTCGTTAATTAATGCCGCACGACTGTGAATCCACCGATACGTACCGTCTTTATGCTTAAGGCGGAATTCCAGCTCATAATTTGGCATCAAATTGTTGATATACTTTTTGACTTCTTCTAAGACATTAGCCTTATCGTCTGGATGTAGGCGGCTTTCCCATTCCTCGTACCGATTCGGCAATTCATGGTCTTCAAACCCCAGTTGCTGCTTCCATATTGTTGAATAAAAGACTTTATTTCCTTCAAGCTCCCAGTCCCAGTAACCCGCTTTCAGTTCAGCCATCGCAATACCAAGTCGCGTCTCAGTATCGTGGAGCTTGGCTTCTGCAAGCTTGCGTTCGGTTATGTCTTGGGCGAACCCTATCAGCCGTACCGGTTTGCCGTTAGCGAACGTGGCCGCCCCGAAAGCGGCTATCCAGAATGTCCGATTATCAGAAGGGCGGACAATGCGGTATTCGACAGAGTATTCGCCATTTCCTTGAGGATCTAACGCCAGAGCCAATGCATTTTCGATATTTGCAAGGTCTTCGGGATAAACCCCGATTTTACAAGTGTCAAGCGTTACAGGGGTATTGGGCGCCAAACCCCAAAGCTCCCGGAGGCGTTCGTCCCATTGCATTTCACCGCTCGCCAGATTGTAATCGAAGATACCTAACGCCCCGGCTTCTTGGGCAAGTCGAAGCCGCTCTCTGCTTTCACGCAACGCTATTTCTGCAGCCCTAAATTGCGTTACGTCAAGGAAAGCCCCGACCGCTCCGCGTATTGATTGGCCATTGTTTACTAACGGTTTAGCATTGCAAATAATTGCGACAACCTGGCCGTCATGCCTATGGATATCAAGAAACTGGTTGATTACCGCTTCGCCGCAGATCGCCCGCTGCATAGGCAATTCATCGACAGTCAGTTCATGGCCTGCTTCAAAGACATGATAAGTATTGGCCGGGATGCTTCTAAAGGAAAGTTCGCTATGCAAAGGTAAGCCCATCATTTCTTCCAGTGCGCAATTCCCTTGGATATGCTTGCCTTCCAGATCATCGCTGATTGCTAAACCGATGGGGGCGGTGTCGAAAATCGCCTGCATTTCATCGATTCGGTGCTGCAGCCTTTGATTTAATATGCTAATTTCCTGCTGCGCTTGCTTGATTTCACCGACATCCACTACCAATGCCACAATACCTTTAACATGGCCGGAAGCGTCCATGTCCGGGACATAATTGACATGAATCCAACGCGGTTTTCCGGTTTTATAAGGCATCAGGAAATCGCAATGGATTTCCTCGCCAGCCATGGACTTCTCTATAAAAGGCTTGATCTTTTGCCACCCATCTTCTCCGATAATATCTTTGATCTCATTGCCAATAATACGTTCTGCAGGAATACCTAACCATTTGTCGTAGGTCGAATTTGCCCGTACATAACGGTAATCGGTATCAATATAGGCAATTAATGCCGGCATTGCATTGATGATGAGACGCAATGCATTTTCCTGTTCTTGTATTGCTTTTACGGCATTTTTAAGTTCAGTAATATCGGCTACATGTACAACGATACCCTTGACGATTCCGGCTTCATCCTTATCGGGGACAAAAGTTACCTTTGCCCAGCGAGAGACATTGTTTTTGTAAACATGATTTTCTTCATAGCCAGAAATCTCGCCTGCACGTGCACATTCAAGGTAAGGGGCAGCGATTTTCCAGATATTTTCACCAACGACTTCCTTGACGGTATGGCCGATAGCATCTTCCATAGCGACACCAAACCATTCTTCGTAGGTCTTATTGACACGGATATACCTGAAATCGGTATCTATATAAGAAATCAGTGCCGGCATTAGGTTCATAATTAGGCTTAACTGGTTTTCCTGTTCGAGCAGTTTTTGCTCCGCCAACTTACGTTCCGTGATATTGGCAACGTTCACTACAATCCCTTTTACATTGCCCGACGGATCGATATCGGGGACATAGTCAACGTGTACCCAGCGATCAACAGCGCCATGGTAATCGAAACTGACCGCTTCCCCTGACCGCGCCCGCTCCATATAGGGCTGGATATCTTTCCAGGCCTGTTCGCTGACGACTTCCCGCACTTCGCGGCCAAGTATTTGTCCTGGCTCTTTGTCCCACCAAGTTTCGTAGGTCTTGTTGATACGCAGATACCTGAAATCAGTACTCAGATAAGCGACCAGGTTCGGGCTCAGGTTCATGATGATCTCCAGTTCCTTCTCCCGATTGAATAATTCCATTTCGGCAATTTTTCTGGCGGTAATATCTATCTCCGACCCTGCCATCCTGACAACGTTGCCTAGCTCATCCCTTTTGGCGATGCCGCGGTCCAATATCCACTTCCATGTCCCATCCTTACAACGTATTCGGTATTCTTCGTTAAATACGGGGGTTTTACCTGCAAGGTGCAATTCCAATCCTGCCATCATACGGCCTTCGTCGTCAGGATGGATGTTGTCCCGCCAAACGCCAAGCTCATAAAGGTCTTCGTCAACAGGATAACCATGTAAGGTTTTCCAACGGATGGAGTAATGAACATGATTGGTAGCGACATCCCAATCCCAGATACCGCCTTGTGAACCCTTCAGCACCAGCTCGTAGCGTTCATGGATTGTTTGCGTCGCCAGTTCTAATTTTTTACGCTCGGTTATGTCCTGAACGATACCGAAGCCTCCCAGTAATTTCCCGTCTTTGGAAAAGTCCAAGACCGCTTTTTCATGGACCCATTTGACTTCGTCGCCAATGACAATCCGGTGTTCGATATCGTAAGGTTGGCCGCTCAAGGCCTTTTTGCCCTCTTCGGCAACATAGGCCGTGTCTTCCGGATGCACGGCGGCAAGAAATGTTTCATAGCTTACTGCCGACCCTTCGGGAATACCGAAAATACGATAAGTTTCGGCAGAGCAATACACTTTATTAGGTTGTCCATTGAAGCGCCAACTGCCTATTTGGCCGACTGCTTGGGCAAGTTCAAAATTTTGCCGACTTTCACTTAGCGCTGTGAACAGTTTTTGTTGGGAGTTGGAGATAGCAAGGATAATCGCGGATAAAAGGCTAAATCCCAAATTTAAGGTGATCGCCCATAACGGATGGCTAATCCAGTCTGAGGGCAAGACCAGCCAGTTAACCCCAACTAAGGATAAGCCTATTGCCAGCAGCCCAGATAATGCACCGCAACAAAATACGGTTATGACTACTGCAAAAAAGAACACTATCCACTCGCCATGCCCGGTTTCTCTTATAATCGGAACATAGCGTACCGCGATGGCAGCAAAGGCAACCGCCAGCACTGCCAATCCGTAACGGATCCAAGCTGCTTGGTTGGCGAAGTAAGGCATAACCGTCCTGGTTACTGGTTAGTGTGCGCGTCATTGTATCAACAAAAATGTAAGGCAACAAAGTTATGAAATATCACCCCAATAACCTCTCAGCATCGGTGATTAGCTTGTTTCAACAGTCCACCGCTTTTCTTGGTATTGATGTAGCATTGGCGGCAAATAGCGGTCTTTTGATGGGATACCGAAGCGCTAGAAACCAAACACGGGGATCGGATTATCCCTGGTCGCGCACTGATTGCCCCAGAGGGAAATAATTAGCCGTGAAGTTGAGTGTGTTCAAGATTATGTCGAAATACAAGATGGACCGCCAATCAGCTGTATGTCAGTCACCAGCCGATTATTGCGACCCGTGGCTTGTTAATCGCCCTGTCAACTAAACTACGCGCGTCATCAATTCACTTTCCAAACAAGCCACAGCGACCGCCGCTGCACAATCAGCCTTATCATGGGCACCATTTTGGACTACCGCTCCCGAAAATAAGTCCGAAAAATCCAAATAAGTGCAACCCAAATCTTGCGCTAATTGTTTGACCAAAAACCTGCCTACGCCAGCACCAATCAAAGGCGTATTCCTTGGTAACGGAATCCTCTTCATTTGCTGTTCGCAAGCCTTTTGGATTCTTGCCAATTGCTGGGATCGAAGGTTGGCGGCAAACAATTCCCAACGCAGAAGCTCATTCTCGTCATAATCGCAACCTATCATCCGAGCTAGGCGTTTAGCGCTGGCCGCTACGGTCTTCCCTGCGCCATCGGCCGTTTCGCATTGGTCATGCCATTCATTCAATTCCCCGGTTAATCGGTAGACATCCGCCATCGTCGCAAAATATTCTGCCATTAACCCCACGTCGTTGCCTTTGTCTCGGGCGGACTGTGCGACTGCCATCACGGCAGTCCTGACTATGCCGGTATAAACCAGTTCTTGGGAAATTAAGCGTTCGTAGTCGGTATAGCCCTGGGCCAACACCTTGCCGCCATTTAACAATAAAATGTCGGTCGTGGTGCTGCCAATGTCCAAGAACAAACCCTTATCCACTTTATGTGCAGCCCAAGTTGCACTCGCCAGCCAATTGGCTGACGCGATATTGCCGCAATGGCTGGGTTGAATTTCACTTATCCCCAATAAGCCATCCTTACCTGCATAGACAATTACCTCGCCATTAGGCAAGAGATTTTGCATCGCCGCCAGGATTTTTTTTACGCCATCATCCCTGCCGTCGAACAAATCCACCAATTCACCCGTCATGGTCAGCACATGGCGACTAATCGGCATATCCGTTTCGATTAGGATGTCTTGTACGGACTCATGGAGCTTATCCAGGCCCTTCCACAACTGACAAGGCCGCTGATATACGGCCACGACCCCTGAAGGCGACTGGATGACTGCGGCTTTGAGGTGGGCGCCGCCAATGTCCCAGCCCATGATGTTAGTTGGCATCGTTTTCCTTCCCGGTTATTGTGATGTAAATCGGTTGATTTCGCGTCGGTTGCAGTAGTGGATCGCCTGCGAGCAAACCCAGGACAGCTTCGGCACAGTTAACACCCAGCGCCTCATTCAGACCTACATACGATGAGGTAAGGCGTGGATTGATCTCCAGGACAAGAATTTGATCGGACGTTTCTATCAAATCAATGCCGACATAACCCCACAATTCGGGCATTGCTTTTGCAACTTCGTTAAGCAAATGCCGGTATTGGGAAATATCGGGAGTGAAATTCACGGTGATCCCGGCCAAACGATATTGCTTATTGATAAGGTCGAAATGCTGACGATTAGCGCACAGCAACCACCCTCGACCCTGTTTAAACAAACAGGACAAACTGGTTTTTTCGCCTGGAATATGGGGCTGGACAAGATATTTCCCCTTATCAAGATTGGCCGTTATCGTGGCAAATGCATCGTGATCTGTGACTAAATAGCTATCTTCACAACCCACCCCATCGAAGGGTTTTATTAACCATTCGCCGGACGTGAAACCAAAATCGGCTAAGCGTTGCGTCGGCACGGTAGCAATCGAATGTTCCTTTAATCGCCCATAAGTCAGCCATTTATCTCCGGCAACGGCAACAGCACTGGCAGGGGATGTCAGCAAGATTTTTCCTGACCGTTCCGCTTCTTCACATAAGGTTTGCAAAATGGAGCCGCTTTCCGGCGCTATCGGCCAAACGGCATCATACAATGCCGTCAGCCGGGTAAATTCTTGGTGACAATTTTTTTCTGAATCAATAATATGACTATTTTTCAATTGATGGGGTAGATTTTCAACCATACGGGAATCCAGCATGATGAATACTTCAACAGAAGTTATCTTTGAAAGCCCGTCAAGCAAAGACCGTAACATCAGCAAGCCTTCCCTAGCGAGGGATTCGGGAAGATCCGACTTATTAAAGCCGCCGCCAGTGATATACTCAAACACCAGAATTTTTAATTTTTTCATGCCAGGGATTTTACCATTAAGCGCGCTTGCAACGGATTGAGTACCGAACCTCATGCAGATAATCCCCGTCATTGACCTCAAAAATGGCATTGCCGTCCACGCCAAACAGGGAAATCGTGACGACTACGCGCCATTAAAATCTGTGATTTGCAAATCTCCAGATATTTTTGAGGTAGTCGATGCGTTCTGGAGGCTTTTTCATTTTCCGGCTATGTATATTGCCGACCTTAATGCGATTACACGGCAAGGCGATAATTCAGGCTTGTTGGGCGATGTCCTGACGGCTTTCCCGGCTATCGTATTTTGGATAGACGGCGGTTATCCCTTGTGCAATCGCGATTTCCAACAATTGCCCAATTATCGCCCCGTGTTGGGGAGCGAGTCTTTCGATGATGAAAATATTTCTGAAATAAAAACCTTTGGGAACCCGTTTATTCTATCCCTGGATTATTCGATAACAGGCGAAATGGGCCCAAAATCCTTGTTTTCCAAGCCAGAATTATGGCCTGAAAGTATTATTATCATGAATTTACCCAAAGTGGGCAGCAATCAAGGTCCTGATTTTGGACGCTTAACCACTTACCGTCAGCAGCATCCCCAACACAATTTCATTGCTGCGGGGGGAATCAGGGATAGCCAGGATTTAAAAGACTTAGGCTCTATAGGAATAAAACAAGCCCTGGTGGCCACGGCCCTGCACAACGGCAAAATCAACCTTGATGACATTATCCACCTACAGTCAAAATGACAGGCAAAAAAATACCCCGACTAGGCGGGGTATTTTTAACATCTTTGCTTTCTAGGAATGCCGATTTATAGGCATTCCCAAAACGGCTTGCTCAATTAGGCGCAAACGGATGTTTTGCAGCGGCTTTGCCAGCGACCACTTCAGCAGCTGTTGGCGAACCAGCGACAGCGCGTTGCAATGCTTCTTTAGTCGCGTCGTAGTTGAATTTTTGTATTTTAGCATCGTCTTCAGCAGCCCAGTGAATGAATACACCGACAGCCACAAATAAGTCATCCGCTTCATCAGCAGGGATGGTGCCGTCTTCTACGCAATCAGCAACAGCCATAGCTACGCCGCGTTGCGCTGGGCCAAACATTTGTACGGCTTGTTTTGCACCTTTGATGGTGACCTTATTGAACATTACAGTTGCTGGTTTAACCATTAAGTTAGGAGCAACCACAGCCAACAGGCTTGAGAAACCATCTTTGTTATTGGTCAAGCAGTTTGCAAACGCTGATTCTGCTGCTGAACCTCTTGGTCCGATGATCAAATCGATGTGGGCCACTTCATTGCCGTCACCCACCAATGATTCACCAACGCCCATTTTATTGATTTTCGCCATGTTTTTATTCCCCTCTGAAGAATTGAAATAGAATTACTAACTTTATGTTTGGTTTGAAAAAACTTGCTGAAGATTTGTCAGTGTTTATGTTGGCTAAGACACTCCTCTATAAGCACCGTCAATATAGTCGCTACAGTCATATCAGCTGTAGTGCCAGGGTTAACACCATTTGATTTAAACTCTGTATCCAAGCAATAAAGCGTTTGCATTGACTGCGTTGGGTCAGTTGCTTGACCAAACTCTTCAAGAAATTGCCGCATCCGTGCTGCAACCCATTCTGTGTACTTAGTCCCATGTTTTCTTTCGATATGACTATCGGGATACTGGCCCAGCAACTCCGCATACACGAAGACTGCCGCCCAACTTCTGTCTCTCCATTGACTTAGCCTCGCATTGTACCTGAAAACGGCGAAATCGAAAATATCTTTGTAACCGCTAACGTACTGCAGGGCTATCCGGTCTTTATCGGCGGCTAGTTGCATGGCTTGTGCCAGCGTGACGGTTGCGGAATCATGGACATCCTGCTCATCGGACTTGCCCAAACCACCCGGTGAAGCCAGCGCTATTGCCTTAAAAACCCAGTCTGCATCGCTGACCGTTGTAGTTGCCAATACTTGTTCGATTGCCTGCTTTAATGATTTGTCGACATTGATTTGGCTTGCCGCCTGAACAATCGGCGCACATAACAGTAGGATTCCAAGATTGGTATTACAGCCGACGGCTTCTTGTGTCGCTTTAACTGCGTTAAATATCTTTTCGCCTAGGCTGTAGGCAGTATTGCATAAAGGCTCGGCACTGACTACGGCACTGACCCGAAAATCATCGACCGACATACCGTGGCCAGCGGCATAAACACTGACATTGCCGGGTTTGAAGGCTTGCAATTCGGTTTCGCAGGCTTGCCGATAAAGATCGACCAGTTTGTCCTTGCTTATCATGAGACTGCGGCGATAGCCCCTGACGCCCCACACTTTATATATCGATTCACTAAATCCTCCGCCAGCAACGAGGCAATACTGATGTGGCTTACGCTCTCCAGCCCTTTCCAGGCGGGAATGCTGTTCACTTCAATCACCAGGTATACCCCCGCCTTATCTTGGATAATATCAACCCCTGCATAATCCATAGCTAATGCCTTAGCCGCTTGCACAGCAAGTTCAGTGATCGCCGGATCCAAATCTATTGCCTCACAAGCCGCTCCGCGTGCAACATTGTTCAGCCAAGATTTGCCACGCCGCCGCATAATGGCAACGGCTTGGTCATCGATGACAAAAACGCGGTAATCCGAAAAACCATCGCCCGCACAATGCACAAAGCGCTGAAAATAATACACACCGTTGCTGGCAGCCAGCCAAAACAGGTCGGTCATTTTTTCTATTCGACGAATGCCTTCGCCTTGCGAGCCAAATAAAGGCTTAGTGATAAGATAATGCCCATTTTTTAATTCATGATCGGCAACCTGAATGGCATCGGCACGATTTCGCAGCACCCAGGTCAACGGCGTCGGCAATCCGGCCTGATGCAGCAAAAAACTGGTCATGGCCTTATCGACACTGCGTTCTATCGCACGCCCATCGTTGTAAACCGGAATATCCAACAACTTTAAGGCATGGAGAATATCCAAATAAAGGACAACTTCCTCCAACGACCCACCAGGCACACCGCGCACAAATACGGCATCGGGAAGCGTTTGTTCAAAGCTAGGGATAATGACTGGGGTTAAACCTTGCTGAAGGTTGAGCTTGCATTCGGTTAGGGAAACAAACTCACTGCTAAATCCAAGTTTGGCAAACGCTAGCTTAAGCATCTTGCCATGCCAACCTGGATCGTCGGTAAAAATAGCGATTCGTCCCACGATCAGTCTTGTCCTTAGCAATAGAAATTCAAATCGACACGCCAAATCGGCGCAGTAATAGAATCATCAAGAAATAACACAGAATAGTCGCGGAACTGGCGAGACCTAAACTTACCCAGAATGTAATGCCGCATTTTAACAACATGGGCAAGAGCACAAATAATAGCAAAGACGGCAATACCAGCCAAAATATTTGTTGTGAGAGCTCGACGATCTGGGCCGATTCAGCACCTTCAACCCTCAGCCAGACAATCGCTAACAATGAAGTAAGCGGCAAAGACGCAAGCAACGCAGCAAAACCACTATTGCGCTTGGCAACTTCCGAAATCGCCACAATAACCAGGGCGGAAACGGCAACCTTACAGAAGTAATACCACATTGCTGCAATAGAGACGGCTACGCCCCAAATGACTGGTCCAATAAAGCATTATCCAACTTGCCTGCACGAAAACTGTTGCCGGATTCCACTGCGGTCACAATCACCGAAGCAGGACTGAACAACATGGCATCGATCTTGAAGAAATCATATTCATATTGCTTAAAAATTTCGGCAAACGGCTTGCCGTAATCTTTCGATGTCGAACTGGGCAAGTCATTCGCCAATTGTTGCGCCGCTTCATCTGCACCTTTGACAAAAATATGCACTTGTCCTGCAAACAGGATCGCGTCGTTGGTGCGCCCCATCGCCTTGACAAACTTAGGATGCGGCGGGCACACGGGTGCACTGCCGCTGCCGTCTATAATGTTTTCCAAAGGAAAATGCAGCGCATGGGCCTTGTGCATAGCGACTTCCAGCACCCGCGACACCACTTGCACACACCCCGCCAAACTGCTGGTAGGCGTGACGATAATCGTCAGTTTTGATGGGGCGATGTTGCAGGCGGCAGCCACTTTTTCGACAATTTCAATAGGCGGGATAGCATCGTTTTCTATAACCAGAACAGCGCTTTCGGCCTTATCTTGATAAGCCAACTCCTTATACAACTCTTCCACCGGCTCCTGCTTGCCCTCTTTCAACTTGGTAGCCATGGCGCGTGCAGGCCCAGAACCCAGTGCGTAATATTTTTCATGGGACAAACTCCAGCCCGCATATTGGCTGCCCAGGCAACTCAGCACCGGATTACTGGAAGTCACATTCACCGATAAAGGCCAATTCTCCGTGTATGCACGTTGGCTAATCGATACCTTGCCCAATCCTCCCATACAGATTTCGGCGATAATGCGTCCGGATTCTAGTCCGCCCGGCACTTGGATTCCGGCATCAATGACGGTACAACCGTTCTTTAATTGCTCAACGCCTATCCGCAGGGCGGCAGCATTATCGAGCAGGGCTTTCACTAAAGGTTGGGCTAGTTTATTGACGCTGGCGCTATATTCCATGAATTTGAAACCTGTTCAGTTCGTTGATGATAAATTCTTGCCTAATTCGTAATTGCTCCAGAACCTTATCCGGTTCTTGTGACTGCGTAATAATACTGCAAATCGGCTGGCCCGTACTAATTATGCTGCCCGCATGGGGTATGTCCACAACCTCTTCAGGCCATATAAAACCATCGGGAATTTGCATTTCATCCTGCGCATAGAGGATTTGATACCCCTTAAAACCAATCGGGTTTGGGTGATGTTCTAGCAATTCACCCTGACACGCCTTGAGGTGACGGGTAAATAAGTCGGCATCGTACAATTGCATACTGGCAGGCGGCCTGGGGTTTATCTCTAGCACATAACTGACTTGCCGGTATTGAATAAAATCAAGGGAATTTAACCCTTTGAGTGATAATGCCGACACTAGCACATCCAACCATTCGCTTAGTCGATGTTTTTGCTCACAGGCTAAGTCAGTGCTGTTAATTATCCCTGAAAAAATAAATTCATCTTTTTTACTCAACGCGACAGCCCATTGCCGATTAAATCCTATAATTTGGCTGCGGTTGCCATCGGCAAGAAATAATACCGAATGCGGCTCGCCTTCTTGATATTTTTGCCAATAGTTTGGTTCTTCGATGTATTCACTTGGCCGATATCGCCTTATCCCCACCCCGCCCTGGCTTTGCGTGGGCTTAATCAGCCAGCCCTCGTTTGAATTTGGTCTATGGAACGAAACGTCGGGATAAGGTATCCCCAATGTCCCTAATAACGAGAAAAACGCGGTTTTATCATGCAGCTTCGCAAAAACATCAGGATGGTTTCCAAGTAATGTCAGGCGATCATTGATGCAAGCCAAACTCTTGAGGCAGCGTTCAAAACCACTGCCATAAATTGCTCGAGTTACCGGATACCTATTAATGAAGTACTCAAGGGCCGGAAGCAAATGTTCTTCTGCTAAAGAAGGGATTTGTTGCGATTCTTCTGCACAACATTGCGTGTCTTTATCACCCCAAAGGTCAATCGCTAACGGTTTCATTCCCGATTGCCGAGCCGCTTGCACAAGCATACGCGCGGATTTCGCAACGACAAGAATATAACCAGGATCAAGAGGTCGATTTGTCAAATCACCTCCAATACCTTTGACGCATCACACACTTAGAATCCTTAACAAACGGCAGTTTTAATGATTCACATTAAAAAAACACAGAGGCAAATTTCTTTATTGGTACTATAATTGGACAAACAGCTATTTGGTCAACACAAAATCTGCCCACTCAATTCAAGGTTATGATACGCGATGGAAAACGAACATAAAGATAAAATGAATAAGCAGTTGGATGCCCAAATATTGGAGTTGGAACAACGCTTCAATGCTTTTCTCAAGGAGTTGGAAGAAGATTTTGACTTTGTCCCTTCAGCGGTGGCACACAACAAAAATCCCAAAGATCACTATGAGGACGATTATTATCCCGAGTTCGACAATCGGCTGGCGGACATCGAGAAAAAATACGCCAACGTCGACAGGAAATACACTCTTGTGTTGGCACTGACCGCCGTCATTATGATCAGTGTATTGGGCTACTTGGGTTACGTACTGTTTGGTAACGGCTAAAAATCACATCCCTTCCCAAGGCTTATACAGACCCTCGACATTAACGCCAAATAGTTCCAATACCCTCCCCACCGTTTCGTCAACCATCGCAGATAACGCGTCTGTTTTGTTATAAAAAGCGGGCATGGGTGGGAAAATAACACCGCCAGCTTCAGCGACTGTCGCCATATTCCTGATATGAATTAGATTGAGCGGCGTTTCTCTGGGCATTAACACCAAACGGCGCCGTTCTTTAAGTACGACATCAGCCGCGCGCGAAATCAGATTATCCCCAAAACCGTGCGCCACCGCAGCCAGTGTTTTCATCGAACAAGGTGCGATAACCATCCCTTCCGTCTTAAAGCCGCCGCTGGCAATGCTGGCCCCTATTTCGTCAATTCCGTGACTGACATCGGCCAATTCGGACAATTCAGACCGCTTCATGCCCATTTCATGTTTTAAGCTGACTACGCCGGCATCCGAGATGAGGAAATGCGCTTCCCATTCGCCCTGCTCCCGTAAAACTTGGAGCATCCTGACTCCATAAACGGCACCCGTCGCACCGGTTATAGCAATGATCAAGCGTTTTTTTTGCATTATATAGCGTGGAGATCGGCAAAGCGGTCAGTTGCAGAGACCAAGGCATCAATCATCTCTTCATGTTGGGCGACATGGCCCGCATTGGGCAAGACAATGAATTCTGCCCTAGGCAAAGCATGGTGTAAGCTCAAGCCTGCTTCCATCGGGCAGACGAGGTCATAACGCCCATGAATAATCGTTGTTGGAATGTTTTGTAAACCGCCACAATTCTCGATCACTTGATTCTCTTCAATAAAATAATGATGACAGGCGTAATGGATCTCCATGCGAACCTGTTCTATCATCGCATCGGAAACCGGTTCATTTGGGTTCTGCGGCTGGTAAGCTTTACCCATCGCCAACTGCCCATTCCATGCTTGCCATTCCTTAGCGACCTTTGCCTTTATCGCTGTATTTTCACCATTGATCGCATTCCATAATTCGCCTACAAGATTATTCCGGGCATCTTTCGGAACGCAATCAACCAAGCATTGCCATTGCTCTGGATAAATGCGGTTTGCACCCAATGTAACAAACCACTCCATATCCTGCTGCCGTGCCAGAAACACGCCGCGAATAATTAACCCCAGTACTTTATCCTGATGCTGTTGGGCATATAACAACCCTAATGCCCCACCCCAGGACCCACCGAACACCAGCCATTTTTTGATGCCCAGCCGAACCCGAATGCGCTCCATGTCATCGATTAAATCTTGCGTGGTATTGTAAGCCAGTTCGCCAAACGGCAAGGATTGCCCACAACCGCGTTGGTCGAACAGGATAATCTGATAAAGACCAGGATTAAAAAACCGCCGATGGTCGGGCTTAGTGCCAGAACAAGGGCCGCCGTGCAGAAAAACAACCGGGATTCCATCGCCATTGCCGCTTAACTCGACGTAGACCGCATGTTGGCTTCCCGTGTCAAGAAAAAACGTACGGTAAGGGCTTATTTCAGGATACAGGTTTTTCATTCAATTGTTCGGTTGGATTAAAAAAGCTAACAAGCCATCTTAATGTATTGGACAAAGCCTTTATACCACTAAACGAGGGCAGTAAGTAACCAACTCTTTAAAGTAAGGGACAAAAAAAAGGAGGGCTTACGCCCCCCTTTTGTTTTAACATCCCTATTAGACGATATCCGTATCGTATTCTGTTTCCTTAGAAACCTATACCCAAGTAACCACCGGCAGTCAAGCCGTTGGTGTTGACACCGTCAACACTTCTTCCTGTTAAATGGTAACGTACGTCAGCACCGATTTTGATGTCTTTCCACAAGGCATACTCAGCACCTGTACCGAACATCATGCCTGGATTCAATACGGTTACACCGTTAGAGGGTGGGCTGACAACATGGATACCTAAGCCCACTGGAATAAGCCAAGGCCTGAATTTGCTGCCTTTCATGAATTTAATTTTAGGTGCTGCCGTGACGGTGAATTGGCTCACAGTGACACTGTCGCACGACCCTTGGCCTGCCGCTCCTGTAACCGAACCAGTACCACCATTCGCCGCCAAGTTAATCAGTGTACATAATGGGTTGTTGTTTGTTTGACCACCAGGTTGGGCTTTTAACGCAGACGAGACCGCTGCATTTTTAAAGCCTTTTGCACCGAAATTTTTGTATTCAAACATTAATTCGGCATCGACTTCGGTGTTAGCCATCATGCCCCAGACATCGTCCGTCAAGCCGAAATCGAAACCAGCACCAACGTACCAACCGTCTTTGTTGGTTACGTTACCACCAAGCGCATTACCCGCAAATTGATTGCCTGTTAAAAGGTCATTTCTTTTGCTGTCATTACGTGCATAACCGCCACGGAAGAAGATCATGTTGTCGTGTACGACTTTGGCAGGTTTAGCCTTTGACTCTTGCATCCAAGCATCCAATTCCTGGACTTTGGCTGAATCACCGCTTTGGGCTGATGCGGCTCTCAAGCTGCTCATTTCATCCTGCATAGCGCGCAATTGTGCTTCCAAGACATCGACTTTGCTGGCCATAGCCGCTGCTTCCGCGTGGTGTTGGGCTCGTGTGCCCGCAACCGCTTGTTGTGGTACTAAGACACCCGCCACTGTCAAAGTAGCTGTGGCAATGCTTAGTGCCAGTTTAGTTTTATTCATCATTGTTCCCCCCTCATGAGGTTGTTATTTTACAAAAATTTGCTTTATTACAACAAAACTTTCCTACGGAGCTAATACTAGCAGTAAAATTGAATCTCTACAAGTTTTTGTATAATTTTTATTGGATTATTTTTTTATTATTAATCAACCGGTTAAAATACATTTCTAACTATTTTGTTGCATTGTCGCCAAACAGCAACAATAATCACAAATAACTACGCAATAATTTCCCGTTATTTTTGTGATACTCTTTAGGTTAATTTAAAAAAGCCTTATCAGCAAGTGAAATCCTCCAATTCCCCACCATTTCCATGACAACAAGTGTAGACATTACCGTCATAGGCGGCGGCGTTATAGGGCTGATGACTGCCCGCGAACTCTCTAGTGCAGGTGCGACCGTCACCCTGATTGACAAAGGGTTTCTGGGACAGGAATCTTCCTGGGCAGGTGGCGGCATCTTGTTGCCGCTTTATCCCTGGCGACAAAATCCAGCCATTACACACTTGGTTACGCAAAGCTTGGGCTTGTACCCGAATTTGGCTGCACAGTTATTTGAAGACACAGGGATCGATCCTGAATGGAATCCCTGCGGCTTATTAATGACTAAAGTTCCTGACATAACTGCCGCAATAAATTGGTGCAATCACAATAACATTGTGTTTGAAGAAATTGATCATGGCTTCAATGAGCTGGGAGCCACAACTATAAACCCTTTATATTTGCCCCATATCGCCCAAATTCGCAACCCTCGACTGCTTAAATCGCTAAAACAAGACCTGCTGCAAAAAGGCGTCAAGTTACTAGAAAACTGTCGGCTTAATGCGGTCAATATTTCGCACAATAAGGTCACCTCACTTGACACCAATCGAGGGACATTGCCGATTAACCAGCTAATCATTTCTGCTGGCGCATGGACATCTCAACTGATGGCCCAGTTTTTTCCTGCCCTGCGAAATAATCGGCCCCAGATTACACCTGTGAAAGGGCAAATGCTGTTGTACGCCGCCAAACCAGGCACTTTGCGGTGGATCGTGCTAGATGATGGACACTACCTCATACCACGTTTAGACGGGCATATCCTGGCTGGCAGTACGGTTGAAACAAACACCTATGACAAAACCACAACATCCGAAGCAAAAAACCTAATTGACGACTTCGCACTGAAATTACTGCCCGCCTTAAAGGGCTTTCCTTTGGTCAAGCATTGGGCCGGGATAAGACCGGGCACCCAAAACGGCGTACCTTATATAGGCAAGCACAATGAAATAAGTAATTTAAGCATCAATGCCGGCCATTTCAGGAACGGGCTAGCGATGGCGCCCGCATCGGCCCAGTTGATGGCCGACCTTACATTAGGCCGTCCCACTTCAGTTGATCCTGGCGCTTATCGGTTAGACAGGTTGGTTTAGCTTTTACCCTCTATAACGAAATAACACGGATAGAACTGGTTTTAAAGGCTTTATTATTAAACGCAAAACAGTCAGGTCAGCATCATCCGCGTTCTATTCTATCGGTTGCCGAAGAGTCACGTGTTTGCCGTACTCAAAAACCATAACATGCCACCTATGAACATTTATTCCTTAATCCGTCCCCTACTATTTACGCTAGATGCAGAAACCGCCCATACGGTTACGCTTAAACTATTAAAAGCCGCCTATGTTTCTGGCCTAAGTAAACGGCTTTATCCAACGCTTAAAGACAAGCCGGTCAAGGTGATGGGCCTGGATTTTAAAAATCCGGTCGGACTTGCCGCAGGGCTGGACAAAAATGGCTATTATATTGATGCGCTGGCGGCATTAGGTTTCGGATTTATCGAAATCGGTACGGTAACGCCCAGGCCGCAGGCGGGCAATCCCAAACCGCGTTTGTTCAGGCTACCTGAGCATCAAGCCATCATTAATCGAATGGGCTTCAATAATTTGGGAATAGATCACCTTCTCACCCAAGTTAAAAAAAGCAACTACAAGGGAATTTTGGGAATAAATATCGGCAAAAATTTTGATACGTTGATTGAGAAAGCCGTCGATGATTATCTTATCGGCTTGCGTAAGGCTTATCCTGCCGCCAGTTACATTACAATCAATATTTCTTCGCCCAATACACAAAACCTGCGTCAGTTACAGCAAGGCGACGAAAGCAGAAAGTTGATTGCCACCCTCAAGGAAGAGCAGCTTAAACTCCAACGGGAACACGGCAAATACGTACCCCTGGCATTGAAAATTGCGCCCGACTTGACGGGCGAAGATATCAGCCGAATCGCCAAATTGCTTTTGGAATTTGAGATTGACGGCGTTATCGCCACCAATACCACTATAGACAGGACAGACATCGCCAACCATCCACTTGCCAAAGAAGCAGGCGGCTTGAGCGGCAACCCCGTCAAAGATAAATCCACCGCAGTCGTGAAAGGCTTATCGGCGGAATTGCAGGGAAAAATACCTATCATCGCTGCAGGCGGCATATTAAATGCCGATGATGCCCAGGAAAAATTTGCCGCAGGAGCGAGTTTAGTGCAGGTTTACACTGGCCTTATATACCGGGGCCCGGAGTTGATAAGAGAAATTGTCGAAGGCGCAAGGCACAAACCACAAGGCTAAAAACAGCCTTTCGCCTTTCGCCTTTCGCCTTTCGCCTTTCGCCTTAAACATCATTCCCCCGCAATCGACATTCGTTCAATCAAAATCGAACCGGTGCGGATATTGCCCCGATAATCCACATCATTGCCCACAGCAACGATTTTCCTGAACATGTCTTTCAAATTCCCGGCAATGGTGATTTCTTCGACCGGATATTGTATTTCGCCACGCTCCACCCAGAAACCTGCTGCGCCCCGGGAGTAATTTCCGTTAATCATATTAACGCCCTGCCCGATACATTCAGTCACCAACAAGCCGGTGCCCATCAGTTCGAGCATGGACCGAAAGTCATGTGCGCCTGTTGTAATGGACAAATTATGCACGCCGCCCGCATTACCGGTACTCTGCAGGCCCAACTTACGGGCAGAATAAGTGCTCAACACATAACCTCGCAGGTAACCGTCACGCACAATATCCCGTGTTTGTGTGGCAACGCCTTCGCCGTCATAAGCCGAACTGCCCAAGCCCCCTTTAAGCAAGGGCTGCTCGTAAATATGGACAAAATCGGGAAATATTTGCGTATCCAACGCATTCAGTAGAAAGGTGGACTTACGATAAAGATTGCCCCCGCTGATCGCGCCTACCAAGGAGCCTAGCAAACCCGAAGCCACTTCGGCGCAATACAGCACTGGGCATTGCTGGGTAGGTAAGCGGCGGGCCTCCAAACGCCTTATTGCACGCTCACCCGCTTTGTTGCCAATTGCCGCAGCGGCTTCCAAAGCTTTCGCATTTCTGGCAACACTGTACCAATAATCGCGCTGCATACTGTCGCCGCGCTGCGCCACTACCGAACAACTCATGGAATGGCGGGTTGACAACCTGCCTTGAAGAAAGCCCAGGCTATTTCCCAACACACGAATCCCTTGATGGGTATTGACCGTCGCACCTTCCGAATTCGTAATATCCGGATGAACAGCCAAGGCACCTGCCTCGCATTCAATGGCCAACGCAATCGCTTCATCCGCCGTCAACGGCCATGGATGGTTGAGGTCAAGATCGGGAAATTCCGTAGCCAGTAACGCCCGATCCGGCAAGCCCGCAAACTTATCTTCACCGGTATAACGTGCAATACTGCAAGCGGCGCCCACGGTTTCCTTAATTGCATCCGGCGACAAATCCGTACTGCTTGCCGAGCCTTTGCGTTGGCCGAAGTAAACGGTAATGCCCAGACCTTGGTCGCAATGGTGTTCAATGGTTTCCACCTCGCCCATACGCGCCGTAACGGATAAGCCATTTTCTTGGCTTAAGCCAGCTTCCGCTGCCGAAGCCCCCTGTTGTTTGGCTTCATCCAGTAAGCTTTGTACGATGGTTTTTAAACGCTCAATGTCCTGGTTTTGCAAGGTATTCTCTCTTCAAAAAATTAATTTACTACACTATTGATTCGGCCTTGTGAAGTATTAAGTTTCCGTTCGCCTTGAGCCTGTCAAAAGGCGGTGTGTGCTTCGACAAGCTCAGCACGAACGGTTCAGACATTAAAAGGCCGAATCTATAAGAAACTAGGCCTTATGCTTTCGGAAATTTTCGGTTTGGTTTAGTTGTGTGCGTAACTTCTCAAGCTCTTCCACCAGCCCACGAGACTAA
>NZ_AYLO01000087.1 GCF_000496735.2 Methyloglobulus morosus KoM1 | reverse complement strand
GTCGCCACCCGATACGAACGGCTGGCGGTCAACTATATGACTATGCTGAGCTTGGCCAGCGTGTTGATTTGGCTTAAATGAGAACAGCCCCTAGCTACAATCGGATTTTCTTATGGCTAACGCGTAAAATACGCTAAACATCAATGCTTTTATATTACCCCTCTACAACCGGGAAAAATCCTACATGCTTAAAGACACAACCGATATTACTGAAACCCGAGAAATACTGTTAGCCATACTCTCAAACAGTGGTACGTTAGCAGGGATTAGTCTTGCCTTAGTCGGCATCATGAATATCAAACCGGAAAACACCCGATTAGATACCTTTACCGACGATTTATATATATTTTCCGCGCTTGGTTTTGTTATTGTTTGTTACTTGGTGTTTTTTGCTATGCGATTACTGCATTCATCACGGATTAGCCGTCTGGTCAAGATCATCGACGTGTTGTTTTTGGGTTCGCTGACTATGCTCGTGGTTGCGGGCTTTTTAACGGTATACACATTTGTTTAGATTGCCATAAAACCTGTGCATCAGTTTGATTTAAACCCTGACAATCAAGCCGCCGACTCCTTAGGCCCTTGCACATCGGCTGGGTCGCCTTCGTACGGTGTAGCGTATTTACAATCTTTTTGTGGGCAAGCTTTTTCCACACCACGAGATTTGGTTTGTTTGACCACAAGAATAGGCCAATGACACTCAGGGCAGCTTTCATGTATGGGCGCATCCCAAAGTGCATAGCTACATTTGGGGTACGCAGAACAGGAATAAAACACCTTGTCATTTCGGGATTTTCGTTTGAGGATACTGCCTTTTTTGCACTGTGGGCAATCAACGTGCGTATCCTGCGGTTTTTCCAATGGTTCGATGTGCTTACACTTAGGGTATGCGCTACAGCCGATAAATTTGCCGTAACGCCCGACCTTAAAAACCAAAGGCGATTCACAGCTAGGGCATACACGGCCTTCCACGGTTTCAGTTGCCGTGCTGGCGGCAGCATCGTCATTCAGGTTGCGGGTATAAGAGCATTCCGGGTAGTTGGTGCAACCGATAAAGCGCCCATTTCGACCCAAACGGATGGATAAAGGGCTGCCACAGAGCGGGCATTGTTCATCAATCGCCTCCTGGGTGACATCTTTGCGTTGGACTTGCTCTTCTTTTTCGATAATCAAGCTGCTGAACGGCTTCCAGAACTTGCTCATCAATGGAATCCAGTCCAGTTCGCCGCGCGATACTGCGTCCAGTTCATCTTCCAGGTTGGCGGTGAAATCGTAATCCACGTACTTGGTGAAATGGTCGGTCAGGAATTTGTTGACGATCCTGCCGACATCCGTCGGGCGGAAACGCTTGTTGTCCAGCGTGACATATTCGCGGTTCTGCAAAGTCGATATAATGGAAGCATAGGTGGACGGGCGGCCTATGCCATGTTCTTCCAGCGATTTGACCAAGCTGGCCTCGCCGTAACGCGGCGGCGGCTCGGTAAAATGTTGTCCGGCGATGATGTCATTAAGTTTGACCGGACGGCCTTCTTCCATATTCGGTAAAAAACTTTCCTTATCGTCGCTTTCTTTGCTGTCGTCCTTACCTTCCAGGTAGACCGCCATGAATCCGGGTTTGGCAATGCTGGAACCCGTTGCCCGGAAAACGTGCTTACCATCGCCGCAAGTCAAATCAACGGCGACCAAGTTAAGGACAGCATGGGCCATCTGGCAAGCGATCGTGCGCTTCCAGATCAGGTCATAGAGCTTGAATTGCTCCGCACTCAGATGGGCCTTAATCTGATTGGGCAAATAACGCGGGTACGTAGGCCGTATCGCTTCATGCGCTTCCTGGGCGTTTTTGGACTTGGTCTTAAACAGTCGAGGTTCTTTAGGGACATTATCTGCCCCATAATTTTCCGCAATAAGGGTGCGCATTTCTTGAACCGCTTCCACAGACAGGTTCACGGAATCCGTACGCATGTAGGTAATCAAGCCTGCTGTTTCCCCACCAATATCAATGCCTTCATACAATTGTTGGGCAACCATCATGGTGCGCTTGGTGGTGAAACCCAGTTTACGTGAGGCTTCCTGTTGTAAGGTTGAGGTAATGAAAGGTGGGGCAGGGTTACGGTTTTGCTGCTTTTTTTCCAGCTTGCTGACGACTAACTGACCGTCAGCAGCATCCAATAAGGTTTGCTTTGTTTTTTCTGCCAACTCACCATTGGTAATGCTGAACTGGCTGAGCTTTTCGCCGTCAAAATGGGTCAGTTTTGCCTTGAATGCCTGCTCCTCCGCAGTCAATGCGGCATCAATCGTCCAATATTCGCGAGTCTTAAAGGCTTCGATTTCCAGTTCGCGCTCGACGATCATCCGCAAAGCCGGACTTTGCACACGCCCTGCGGACAAACCCCGACGTATTTTTTTCCATAATAGCGGCGACAACTTGAAACCTACCAGATAATCCAACGCCCGCCGCGCTTGTTGTGCATTGATTAAATTGATGGCGAGCTCAGCGGGGTTCGCAATGGCTTCTGTGACCGCTTTCTTAGTGATTTCATGGAACACAACCCGATGTACCGGTTTGTTTTTCAGGAGATTTTTTTCCTTGAGCAGTTCGTATAAATGCCAGGAAATGGCTTCGCCTTCACGGTCAGGGTCGGTGGCAAGATAAAGGGCATCGGCGGATTTAAGTGCCTTGCTGATATTTTGGACGTGCTTCTGGTTTCGGTCTATGACCTCGTACTTCATGGCGAAGTTGTTGTCGGGATCGACGGCGCCTTCCTTGGGAATCAAATCACGGACATGACCGTAGGAAGCCAAGACATGGAAGTCTTTGCCTAAATACTTCTCGATGGTTTTGGCTTTGGCCGGGGATTCTACGATGACGAGATTCTTGCTCATTCGATCAACATGGCGAGCGGGACGGGTTGTTCTGTTAGTTTCAGTTCAGGTAAGTTGGCACGAGGTCATAAACGATGTCCTCCATTCGTGAAAAAGCAATTTCTTCGTCCGGTTGGCTAAGAAGCACCAACAACACGATCCATTTGAGCTTTTCTATGGTCAATTCTTCGTCTTCCAGTGCCAAGGCGCGGTCAATGACGACTTCCCTGTTGGTCGAATTCAAAATACCGCAGTGCTCTAGGAACATCAGCAAATCGCGGCATTCCAAGTCCAACTTGGCTTGTTCTTCAGTACTGAAAATGCGGAATGACGTAGGGATGGTCGGTTTTATGGCGCGCTGTAAACTCAGTGACTCCAACCAAACGAAAGCCTTATTGACTTCGACCTGCTCAAAACCCGCTGCCAACAGTTCTGTCCTGACGCTATCACTGTCTGGGAGAATCTCAAGCTCATCCTCCATATAATGTTCAAAAAGATACATAAGGACATCGAAAATTGTTTCTTTCATAATTTTTTGATTTATTTCAAACGGGTATAACAGCCACCGGCATTCGTCTCAACATAACCTTGCAACTCTAAAATCAATAGCATGGATGACAGTATTTCGACCGTCAGTCCACTGTCTTCAACCAATTTATCGATAGATGTTGGGCTGAACATGACGCGATTCAATAGTGTTTGTTGCTCCAGGTCAAGTGTTGTTTGCAAGGTGGCGGTATAATTTTTTTCATCTTGTTGAATATATTGATGAAATTCTTCCAGTATATCCTGGGTGGTTTCGACCAGTTTCGCACCTTCTCGGATTAAGCCATTGCAACCGCGTGCCAGCGGGTTATGGATAGAACCGGGGATGGCAAAAACTTCACGGTTTTGTTCCAGTGCCATCCGGGCGGTAATCAACGAACCGCTTTCTTTAGCGGCCTCAACCACCAGCAAACCTTGGCACAATCCACTGATGATGCGGTTACGCCTGGGAAAATGGTTGGCTTTTGCCAAGGTACCGGGCGGAAATTCGGATACCATCGCACCGGTATTGACGATTTCGATCGCCAGGTCAATATGTCGAGCCGGATAAATGCGATCCAGGCCCGTTCCGGCGACCGCGATGGTATAGCCCTTGGCGTTAAGCGCACCTCGGTGGCTGGCGGCGTCTATTCCTAATGCCAAACCGCTGGTAATGACAAATCCGTGCAGGCTTAAGGTCTTGGCGAAGGCTGTAGCGGTTTCCATGCCTGATGCCGAGGGATTTCGGCTGCCGACCATAGCGATTTGAGGCAATGACAGCAATCCTGGATTGCCCCGCACGAACAAAAGCGGCGGCGGATCGGCAATTTCTTTAAGTTGCGCGGGGTAAATGGAATCAAAAAGCGTGATGACGGAATTGTTGTCTTGATCCAGCCAGGCGAGGTCGTTATCTATCAGCGCCCAATCTGGCTTTTTAATTGATTCGATAATATCGCTTTTCAGCCCTAATGCGGATAGCGCCGCATTAGATTCTGAAAATAACTGGGATGGTGTGTGGGTTTCCAGCAGTTTGAGGAAAGTCCGTCCCCCAAAACCTGGCGTACGCAACAGCGCAAGCCAGTATTTGATATCCTTGCTTCGTCCTGTTTCGGATGTATTCAGGGAGTTTGGACTTTATCAAGGACGTGGATCGCTTGGCTGGCTTTCATCACCAAAGCGTAACTCACACGTTCAAAGGGACGGAAAACCATCAAAGTGCCTGCAATTTCATCCGGCAGTTTCACTTGGTCATTCTTGACGACACTGTAAGTGTCACGGGTAACCCGTCCACGCCTATAAATATCCAGTTCATGTCCAGGCAATAAGCCGTCTTGTGTGCCTTTATCTATCACCACCACATTGAATTTTCCGATCTGGTTTACGCCGTCAAGTACGCTTAGGATGCTACCCTTAATGCTCTCTTCTGGCGGCCTTGGAAAATAATTCAAGGTGAACTGCTCATTGGGCTTAGGCATGAGCCGGTCGCCGATAACGATTTCATAGACCGATTTGTCAATAACGACGGTAGCCGGATCGCCTTCCTGCTGTAGCGTGGAGTCTGCAACATATTTGGCTTCGTAGCCCAAGATCTCACCAGTTTCAGGTCTTTTAAAGACATTGCCCGCCCGGTAGATTGTGTACGACACGTTTTCCGGGTCAATAAGGGAGCGGACATAAAGCTTGTCGCCACTACCTGCCATCAGATGTTCGCCGGCAAAATCGACCACGTAAGGCGCGGTATTCAGTTCATTGGCACTGACTACCTTGGGGGAAGACAAGAACTTGGCAATATTTTCCGTAGGGATCAACCTGATCGCTTGTTTTATGCCGGTTTCCCGTATGCACGGCGACAGCTTACCGCCTTGCGCCATCGCAAAACTGGTACGACCATTGTGGATATCTTCTTCACTGACCACACAAGTGCCATCCGATGCCAATGCACCCGAATCCGGCGCATTCCGGCTATATGCGCCGCTATCCTTGCTAAAGCTCAACCGTGGCTTGCCCTCCACGATAGAGAAATAAACCGTGTCGCCCGGATAAATAAGGTGTGGGTTTTTGATCTGGGCGTTGTAACTCCACAATTGCGGCCATTGGGTAGGATGATTGAGAAACTTTCCAGAGATGTCCCACAAGGTATCGCCTTCAACAACAGTATATTGATTGGGATGGGACGGATTAATGGATATTGGAGCCGTCTCGATGGCCCACACTGATGCATTGATGCCCAAAGCAACTATTAATCCTGAAAGTGTTCTAAAAACCATAGCGTATTCCCGTGGTGTCTTTTTAATCATTATGAATTCAAAGTTTAGATGAATTCATATAGAATTCCAGTATTAACTAAATTATAGTGGAGAGTTTGTTGAGCGTTTTAACTATTCTCGAATTTCCTGACGAACGCTTGCGTAAAAAAGCGGTTGACGTTCAGGTTGTCGATGGGAAAATCAAAAAATTGGTCGATGACATGCTGGAAACCATGTATTTGGCCAAAGGGATCGGTTTGGCCGCAACCCAAGTCAACGTCCACCAGCGCATCGTCGTCATTGATGTCAGCGAAGAGAAAGATAAACCTTTGTGCTTAATTAATCCAGAAATTGTTGCAAAAGACGGCGTGGAAGAGTCTGAAGAAGGCTGCTTGTCCGTACCCGGCTTTTTTGAAACGGTCAAACGTGCCGAACGTATCAAAGTGAAAGCGCTTGATAAGGAAGGCCGTCCGTTTGAGTTTGAAGCCGACGAGTTGCTGGCGGTTTGCGTGCAACACGAACTGGACCACTTGGAAGGCAAGTTGTTTGTGGATTATATTTCCTCCCTCAAACGGCAGCGTATCAAAAAAAAGTTGGAGAAACTCCACAAACTGGAACAAAACTAAGTGCGGATCATTTTTGCGGGAACGCCCGACTTCGCTGTCCCCAGCCTACGACTGTTATTGGCATCAAAACATGACGTTTGCGCTGTCTATACCCAGCCTGACCGCCCTGCGGGACGAGGCCGCAAACTGCAACCCAGCCCGGTCAAAGAACTGGCTTTGAGCGCGGGGACTCCGGTATTTCAGCCGCTCAGCCTGAAGTCAGAAGCGGATTTGCAGCAACTGCGCGACCTTAACCCCGAGCTTATGGTGGTAGTCGCTTATGGCATGATTCTTCCCCAAGCCGCCCTTGATATCCCCAAATTTGGCTGTGTCAATGTCCATGGCTCGTTGTTGCCGCGCTGGCGTGGCGCAGCACCGATCCAACGTGCGGTCATGGCTGGCGACAAAAAGACGGGCGTAACTATCATGCGGATTATCCATAAGCTTGATGCAGGCGATATGTTGCACAAGGAAGAATGTGCGGTCACCCCACAAGATACCTCCGGAATTTTGTACGAAAAACTGGCGGCACTCGGTGCTATAGGCTTGGAAAAGGTACTGGGCCAAATCGAGTCGGGGATAGTAATGGCTGAAACTCAGGATGAAAGCCTCGTCACTTATGCCGAGAAACTGAGCAAAAACGAAGCCGAACTGGATTGGACACAATCGGCGGTGCAATTGGCAAGGAATGTAAGGGGTCTTAATCCCTGGCCGGTCGCGCAAACACATTATCAGGGCGAGGTCTTACGGATTTGGCAAGCCGAACCGATAGCCGCCGACAACAAGGCCGATCCTGGTACCGTCATCTGCACACACAAAACACTGGATGTGGCGACCAGAGACGGCCTGTTACGCTTGCATGAAATCCAATTGCCTGGGGGAAAGCGGCTGCCTGTCCAGTCATTCCTGAATTCGCACCGCCCACACGGAGTAAAACTCGGTTGATTTCATTTTGAACACGAGATGGGTTGCCGCCCGCGCTATTACACGGGTACTGCAAGAAGGCCAGTCTTTGACGACGGCGTTGGATAACGACCTCAAGGCCGTTGAATCCAACCAGGACAAAGCCTTTGTACAAGCCATCTGTTATGGCGTGTGCCGAACCTATCACCGCCTAGATTTCATCTTGAATATATTGATAGAAAAGCCATTAAAGGTTTTGGAGGTGAAAGCGTTGCTATTGATTGGCCTTTACCAACTCAACTATATGCGGGTAAAACCCCACGCTGCCGTCTCGGAAACCGTACAAGCTGCACGCAATCTGCCTTGGGCTAGGGCATTGATCAATGGGGTGCTGAGGAATTATCTTAGACGGCAGGATGAACTTGAACGACAGGCTGACAACGTAAAAACAGCCGCTTTAAGCCATCCCGACTGGTTGATTAAGCAGATTGAACGCGATTGGCCGGAACAAGCCGGAACGATCCTGCATGAAAACAACCAGCCGCCGCCTATGGCCTTGCGGGTGAACCTGACTAAAACCAACAGGGAGGACTATTTCCGGTTGATGGCGGATCACGACTTATCGGCACAAACGGTTAGCTTTTGCCCTGATGGAATTATCCTGGACAAACCTGCGCCTATCGAAGCCTTGCCCAAATTTGCCGACGGTTGGGTATCCGTGCAAGACGGCGCGGCACAATTGGCGGCACATCTGCTTGATGTACAACCGGGACATCGGGTGCTGGATGTTTGCGCCGCACCGGGCGGAAAAACCGCGCACATTTTAGAGAGGCATCCCGATGTGGGTCAATTGGTCGCTGTCGATATTGACGAAAACAGGATGCTGCGCGTCAATGACAACTTGAGACGATTAAACCTGCAAGCCACATTAATTGTGGGGGATGCCACTAAACCCGACGGCTGGTGGGACGGCAAACCTTTTGACCGTATCTTACTGGATGCGCCGTGTTCGGCAACGGGGGTAATCCGCCGTCATCCGGACATAAAATTATTAAGACGGGAGACGGATATTGCCGCATTGACAATCCTGCAACTTACCATCCTGAACGCGGTCTGGCCTTTATTGGCAAGCGGCGGAATGCTGCTTTATGCGACTTGCTCCGTGCTAAAACAGGAAAACGAACAACAGTTGCAAGATTTTTTATCATCCCATGACGATGCTATAGAATGCCTCATAGCGGACGATGGATGGGGCGTCCCTTGTGAAGTTGGAAGGCAGGTTTTGACAGGTGAATCTTCAATGGATGGCTTTTATTATGCGCGGCTCATTAAGCAATAAGGCGACCATTGTCCTGTGTTCCCTGCTGTTCCTGACGCCTGCACTGGCTTATCCGGGCAATACTGGGGTTATAATAAAAAATGCGGAAACGTCCTTGTTAGGAGACGATTACGTACTGACAGCCGACATCGATTACCAATTGAGCGAAAAAGCGATAGAGGCCTTAAATAATGGCGTTTCACTGTACTGGACCTATCAGTTCAGGATTCGAAAGCACCGTGATTTTCTTTGGGATAACACGCTCGTCGAAAAAAGTTTCCGCTACCGCATCCAGTACCACGCCTTGTTGAAAATGTATCGGGTCAGCAATGAGAGCAACGGCTCCGTAGATAATTTCTCCACACTCCAAGCCGCATTGGATTTGTTGTCAACGCTACGTGATTACCGGCTCATCGAAAAAATTAAAATTTCCGATAAAGAATCCTATGTTGCCGGAATGAAAATTACGTTTGAGCGGGATGCCTTGCCACTCCCTTTGCGCCCTATTGCATATACAAATTCACAATGGTTTCTGTCCAGTGATTGGTACCTATGGCCCTTAAAAAAATAAAGCTGCCTATTGGGGTCTCTGTCGCCATTTTGTTTGGCTTGATCTTGTTGTCGCTGCAATTGATGAGCTCAGCCCAACAGGAATCCTCAGAATTGAACGCAATGTCTTCATGGCTATTGTTGATTAATGCCCTGGGTTCCGTCATTTTACTGGGGCTGGTCGGGGCAAACATATACTCCTTAGTCCGGCAATTAAAAAAACGTGAAGCGGGTTCTAAGCTGACTACCCGAATGGTTTCGCTGTTTGTCTTGCTCGCATTGGCTCCGGCTGCCATCGTGTTCTATTTTTCCATGCAATTTTTGCATCAAGGCATCGATAGCTGGTTCAATGTCGAAATTGACCGGGCGATGGAAGATTCCCTTGAACTCAGCCAAGCCGCCCTAGACCAACGTATGCGTTGGCATTTAAGGCAAACCCAGCAGTTAGCCGAAAACCTTGATTATTCATCTGAAACAATGGCAACTTTGGAAATTGAAAACCTGCTGATACTTTCAGGCGCGTCCGAAGTCACGCTTTTTTCCAAGCAAGGCCGCATTATTGCCTCCAGCAGCATTAATCCCGGGGATATTCTGCCCAGTTTGCCCGATGAGCTCGTTCGCTTGCAACTCCGCAACAACAATGACTATGTGGCACTGGCGTCGGTGCGGGAAAACGAGTTAATGATACGGGCAATTGTTGTCATCAAAGGCCAGGAACCGAACTATTTACAGGCACTGTACCCGGTTCCGGTAAGGATGGCCGATTTGGCAGATTCTGTGGAATTTGCCTTCCTCCGCTACCGGGAAATGAATTTTTTAAGGAATTCCCTGAAACGGAGCTTTTCTTTGACCTTATCCCTCGTCCTGCTGATGAGCTTGCTGGCAGCTATTTGGGTCGCCTTCATCAGCATCCGCAATATGGTTGCGCCAGTAAAAGATCTTGTCAAAGGCACCCAGGCCGTCGCATCAGGGCTGTATGACCAGCAGTTACCCGTCATCGCACAAGATGACTTAGGGTTTCTGGTGGAATCCTTCAATGTGATGACGCGACGTATTGGCGAAGCGCGGGATGAAAGCAGGCGGGCGGGCTTTGAGGTGGAAAATCAACGGGCTTACCTGGAAACGATACTTGCCAATTTAACGGCGGGTGTCATTAGTTTCGATACGGCCTACAAAATCCGCACGGCGAACCAGGCTGCTTACCGGATTTTTCATATTCATGTTAACCACTTTATCGGCCAGACGTTATTGGAACTTGTTGAGATCTACAAAGACTTGTCTGAACCCTTACAATCCATCCAGCGCTTGCTGGAGCAGGCCGACGATATTTGGCAACAGCGGATTGCATTTTTAGGGCCTAATGGCCGGCAAGAATTGTTGTGCCGGGGAACGCCGCTATTTTCCCAGGAAGGGCAACGGGTGGGCGCGGTTGTCGTGTTTGACGACGTAACGGACTTGATCCAGGCGCAAAAAAGTGCGGCTTGGGGCGAAGTGGCGAGACGGCTGGCGCACGAAATCAAAAATCCGTTGACCCCCATCCAATTGTCAGCAGAGCGGTTACAGGTAAAGTTAGCGGCAAAACTGGACACTAACGATGCCGAAATTTTGCAAAAATCCACTCGAACTATTGTGCAACAAGTGGAAGCACTAAAAGAAATGGTGGACGATTTCTCCCAGTACGCCAAACCCGCCAAAAAGCAAACCACTGATTTAGATTTAGCGGTGTTAGTGCAAGAAGTGTTAGCATTGTACCCAATAAAGCCTGGGATAAAATTTAACACTGACTATGAAGCCGGCGCGTTGTTAATCAAAGGCGATCCCGTCAGCATTAGGCAAGTCGTCCATAATTTGGTCATCAATGCCCTGGAAGCCATCAACGGAGAGGGTGTCATCGACATACAACTTTATCGAGTACAGAAGAATTATTCCGATTTCATCGAGTGTGCTTTTTATGACAACGGCCCCGGCATTAACGAGGAACAAATTGAACAAATTTTTGAACCCTATGTCACAACCAAGGCTAAAGGCACCGGTTTGGGATTGGCGATTGTCAAAAAAATCATTGAGGAGCACGGCGGTTCAATCTGGGTAGATACCCGCCGCAAAATAGGTGCGGGATTTATAATTCAACTTCCCGCCGTTTAACTTAATAGAAGCGTAACGACTATGAAAGATCAAACACCTCGCCTGTTAGTAGTAGATGATGAGCCGGAAATTCGCCGTTTGGTGTGTGAAATTCTCGAAGATGAAGGTTATGAAGTCACAACAGCCGAAAACGCAACCGAAGCGCGGGCGTTGAAGAGCTCCATTAACCCGCACCTGATACTGCTGGATATATGGATGCCCGACACGGACGGCATTACCTTGTTGAAAGAATGGGTTGCCGAGGATTCCTTGCTGTGCCCAGTTATCATGATGTCAGGCCACGGCTCTGTGGAATCCGCCGTGGAAGCCACTAAACTTGGTGCCTATGATTTCCTGGAAAAGCCGTTGTCGATGGCGAAACTGCTATTGGTCGTATCCAGGGCATTGGAAGCAAGTAACTTGCAAAAGGAGAACGCTGGACTTAAACAACAATTAGTGACTGATATAGAACCCGTCGGCAAAAGCGCCACTGTCGCCCGAACCAAAGACCAAATCAAACGCCTGGCGCAACATGATGCCCGTGTGTTATTTGTAGGCGAAGCGGGTGTCGGCAAAGAATTATATGCACGTTACCTGCACAATAACAGCGCCCGACGAGACGGCCCTTTTGTCGATGTTTCTGTGGGAAGCATTGCACCGGAAAATGCCGCCGTGGAGTTTTTTGGCAAGGAACACGATGGCAGGGTTTTTCCGGGACTTCTGGAACGGGCAAATCGCGGAACCTTATTCCTGAGTGAAATCGCTGGAATGGATCAAGAAACCCAACTCAGATTGCTTAGCGCCCTGGCATCTAGCTCATTTCTGCGCGTCGGCGGCAGCGAGGCAGTCCGCGTGGATGTGCGTGTACTGGCATCAACCCGGATAGGCCTGGCGGATGAGGTCAAATCAGGACGTTTTCGCCATGACCTTTATTATTTGCTAAACGAAGTCACCTTGGAGATTCAACCGCTTAGAAGCCATAGTGAAGATATCCCAAGCTTATTAAGTTTTTATGTTGATTATTTTGTCAGTCATGACAAGTTGCCGTTCAGGAAATTCTCCATGGCTGCACAAAATTTTTTACGCAATTACAGTTGGCGTGGCAACGTCAGGGAACTAAAAAACCTGGTCCAACGATTAATGATTTTGGGTATAGGCGAAGAAATTGAACTGGATGAAGTAAAATCGGCTCTAGGAACGATCATAAGCGATTCAATACCTTCAGTTTCGTTACCGGATTATTATAACTTGCCCTTGAAAGACGCAAGAGACCAATTTGAAAAAGCTTACCTCGAATATCATTTTGAGTTATCAGGCGGCAGTGTTGCAAAATTGTCCGCTGCCGTAGGAATCGAACGCACCCATCTTTACCGCAAATTGCATTCCTTGAACATCAAGTTATGAATTGTGATAGGCACATTGTAATTCGTCTAATTCTTTAACGCGGCAAATAAACTTGTAAAATATATAAATTTTGAGTAAAATTCCGCTTCTTTTTTTGAGCTTTTGACAGCAAGACAAAGTAACGATGAAAACATTTAGTGCAAAGCCCGCAGAAGTAAGGCGCGATTGGTATGTAGTGGACGCAGAAGGCAAGACCTTGGGTCGGCTGGCATCTGAGATTGCACTCCGCCTCCGTGGCAAACACAAGCCTGAATACACCCCCCATGTAGATACCGGGGATTACATCATAGTCGTCAATGCCGAAAAAATTGGTGTCACCGGCACCAAAGAAAAAAACAAGCTTTATCAGCATCACACTGGCTATATCGGTAATCTCAAGACTGTTAACTTGGGCAAATTACGCAAAACCTTTCCAGACCGTATCCTTAACACGGCGGTTAAAGGCATGTTACCCAACAATCCGCTAGGTCGCGCCATGTTCAAGAAATTGAAAGTTTATGCCGGCCCTCAACACGACCATCAGGCCCAACAGCCGAAAGTTTTAGACATTTAAGCAGGAAGACCATGGCAGCAGTAGCTCAATATTATGGAACAGGCCGTCGTAAAAGTGCGATAGCACGGGTTTACGCGACTAAAGGCACCGGAAAAATTACGATCAACACCAAATCGATTGAAGATTATTTCGGTCGTAAAACTGATCAAATGGTCTCTCGACAACCCCTGCAGTGCGTCGACATGGAAACCAAATTTGATGTCAACGTGTTCGTAAAAGGCGGCGGCCCATCTGGACAAGCAGGCGCAATTCGCCACGGCTTGAGTCGTGCGTTGATGGAATATGACGAAACGTTACGGCCAGCACTCAGACAGGCCGGTTATGTGACCCGCGATTCACGCGTCGTAGAACGTAAGAAAGTCGGCTTGCACAAGGCCAGAAAGCGTCCTCAATACTCGAAACGTTAAAATTTTTATCGATTTTCAACAAAGGCCTGTGTTTTCACGACACAGGCCTTTTTTTATGGGTAAAATTGTGTCGATATACACAAAATCATTCCGTTCAATAACAATAGATTTAATGAAATGCTTCCACCAACAACCTAAAACAGGTAGTTTAATACATAACTAACTAACTAACTAAGTAAGGAACAAAGGCATGGTGAATACAATATTAGTAACGGGCGGTGCTGGCTATATTGGCAGCCATGCTTGCGTGGAATTATTGGACTCGGGTTACCGGGTCGTCGTAGTCGATAACCTGTCGAACAGTAAAATGGAGTCAATTAAACGGGTGCAGGCGATTACCGGAAAATCGATTTCTTTTTACCAAGCCGATATCCGCGACAAACAGGCCTTAACTGATATTTTTACCAAAGAGGCCATATCAACGGTCATCCATTTTGCCGGCCTAAAAGCTGTCGGTGAATCTTGCGAGCAACCGCTAAACTATTACCATAACAATGTTTACGGCACTCTCGTTCTTGTTGATGTGATGAGCAATGCCAACGTGAAGCGACTGGTTTTCAGCTCCTCCGCAACTGTCTATGGCGAATCCAAACAGGCCCAATATTCCGAAAATTTCCCTTTAGGAGCCATCAATCCTTATGGTCGTTCAAAAGCGATGATTGAGGACATGTTAAGGGATCTATCTGCGGCAGATAATATCGCAAAAGCCAAGGCTTCCTGGAAAATTGCCTTATTACGCTACTTCAATCCGATAGGCGCACACGAAAGCGGCAAGATCGGCGAAGACCCCAATGGCATACCCAACAACCTCATGCCTTATGTTTCCCAAGTCGCTATCGGCAAGTTGGAACAACTGTCCGTATTCGGCAATGATTACCCGACCCGTGACGGTACGGGTATCCGGGATTACATACACGTTGTTGACCTAGTCAAAGGCCATATCCAAGCTATTGCAGCCTTGGAAGGTGAAAAATTCAAATGGGGAGGGTGTAATGCGTATAACCTGGGCACAGGCAGGGGCTATAGCGTCCTTGAGATCATAGAGACGTTTGAAAGGGTCACTGGCAAAAAGGTCAATTACAAGATCGCCCCAAGAAGGGCGGGCGATCTGGCCGAGTGTTTCGCCAACGCCGACCTGGCTTTCAAAGAATTAAACTGGAAAGCGGAAAAAAACCTGGAGAATATGATTGCTGACACTTGGTTGTGGCAAGTCGAAAACCCGCAAGGCTATACTTGAGGACGAAAATCGATTTGAGGTTACCCTGAAAAGCGAATCCTGTCCAGGGTTCGACAAACCCATCACAAATGGCTTATAACTAGGCGATATAGTAAACTATCCCAACTATTAGATTGATTTTAAATATGACTCCCACCACTAACGTACATCCTGGCGAAATCAATAAATTCGGCGCAATGGCAGAACGCTGGTGGGATCCGCAGGGTGAATTCAGGACCCTGCACGACATCAACCCCCTGCGTTTGGAATTCATCCAGCGTTATGCCCAACTTGAAGGGCAGCGATACGTTGACGTCGGCTGTGGCGGCGGCATTTTGACGGAAGAACTCGCCAGGCACGGTGCCGATGCGACGGGCATTGACCTGAGCGAAGACTTGATTGATATCGCCGACCTGCATGGCTTAGAATCAGGCATTACGGTACACTACCAAAAAATTAGCGCAGAAGATCTGGCAAGCCAACAACCGGAAAGTTTCGACCATGTCACCTGTATGGAAATGCTGGAACATGTACCCAACCCAGGTTCTATCATCAATGCCTGCGCGACATTGGTAAAACCAGGCGGCATGGTGTTTTTCTCCACCCTTAACCGTAAACCCAAAGCCTACGTGCTGGCAATTGTCGCCGCCGAACATCTGCTTAAAATGCTGCCTAAAGGCACGCACGATTACAAGACATTCATCAAGCCTTCGGAATTATCGCAATCTGCCCGCGCTTGCGGCTTGGCATTACAAGGCATGGTGGGCATTGAGTACAACCCGTTCACCAAACAATTCAGCCTTGGCAAAGATATTGATGTCAATTACATCGCCGCTTTTAAACGTGAAGGCTAGCAACAACAGGTTTAAATTCTTTCGCTTGACCTTTTCTTGCGTGAACTTGAAAACCATCTACCATGCCCCTCACTAACCACGTCATCTTAATCACTGGAGCAGGCGGCGGATTGGGTAGCACCGCCGCACTGGCCTTGGCAAGGCAGGGTGCGACAATCATTTTGCTGGATAAAAACATCCCTAAGCTGGAAGCAGTTTATGATGCCATCAAGGCTAGCCATGCACCCGAACCCATCCTATACCCCTTTGATTTGGCAGGCGCCAACGAAACCGAATACCAGGAATTGGCCAATAACATCGAGGAAAAATATGGCTCCCTGCAAGGTGTGTTGCATTCCGCAGTGGAATTCAGCGGATTCACGCCATTGGCCACACTCGGCACTAAAGACTGGGGACATACCTTAAATGTCAACCTGAATGCGCCATTTTTGCTTAATAGGGTGTTATTGCCCGTCTTACAAAAGAGTGAACATGCCGCCATCGTCTTCACCTCGGATTCTTCTGTGCGGTCTGCCGTCGCTTATTCCGGTGCTTACGGGGTTTCCAAGATTGCGCTGGAAGGCTTGGCGAAAATTCTTGCCGAAGAATTGGAATCCTTCAACAAAATCCGGGTCAATACCCTTATTCCCGGCCCTATTGACTCACCCTTAAGAAAACGGGCTTATCCGGCGGAAGATAAGGGCAAATTGCCCAAAATGGAAGCACTGGATGCCGTCTATTTGTACTTGTTTGGCAAACAAAGCGTGGGCGTAACCGGACAAATGGTTGATGCCCGTACCTTTAATATGTAACCGATTATTATGGCCGAAAGAGAAGATGTCGTTCTAACCCGTGACGTGAACGTGGTCACTGTGCCTGATGGCTTTACCAGCATCCTGACCAAAGGGGAAATCGTGACCATCCACCAAGCATTGGGCAATAATTATACCGTCGTCACACAATACGGAACCATGGTACGTATCGCCAGCGTAGACGCGGATGCCTTAGGTAAGGAGCATCACCAGCTTCATACCTTAGTGTCGGAAACCAGCGCCGAAGCGGTAGAAAACAACTGCTGGGAGGTGATGAAAACCGTGTACGACCCTGAAATTCCGGTCAATATTGTCGATCTAGGCTTGGTTTATCATTGTAGTGTAAGTCCGTCGAAGACAAATCCCGACCTGAACGATGTCCATGTCATCATGACATTAACCGCCCCTGGTTGCGGCATGGGGCCTGTCATCCAAGGCGATGTGGAAAAAGCAATCCGCGCCTTGCCCGGCGTTGCCAGTGTGGATGTTGAATTGGCGTTAGATCCGCCGTGGTCACGCGAGATGATGTCGGAAGTTGCCCAGTTACAGCTTGGGCTTTATTGATTTTGTAACTGTTTTAACCGGTATTGAAAACTCCAGCCCTTAAATTATATTGGAATAAAAGGGCTGGAAGCCACTGAACTACAGGAAGTGTTTAGATTAAAGTCTTCATGTGTTCTAGTTGTTGGATAGCCTTATCCAAGTGTTCATCAATCCCGGTCATTTGGTTTGACTTAGCCATGCCCCTTGCTTTCTTAATTGTTTCGTTAGCGCGTGAGCGTTCTCTGTCAACAACATCATTCGCATTCACATCTTTACCGTAATCCATGCTTTGCTTGATGAGTTTGTAGACTTCATCACCTGATTTGCCTTCAGCGACTGCAACTTTAGCTTTCTTAAGCTCGCCAATCATCAAATCGATAGCATCGGCAGGGGCATAAGAAATACGGCCTTCACCGGCTTCCGCCATGGCAGCAGAAGAAAAAGCGCCCATAGCCAAAGCGATCAGGGAAGAAAGTACGATTATTTTTAAGTTTTTCATATTGGACTAATCCTCATTTTGTGTTGTATAGCGTTGTTTTGGTCAATTCTAAAAATTACCGCGCGCGATTCTATCACGTTTTCAATTTTTTTTTAATTACCGGAAAATAAATTTCGGCCATGAAAGCCCACCATGAGGCCCAAAGCCTTTAACGGCAGCCTCTGCCAAAAATCAAAGGAACTGTAAGAGAATAAAATTTGCTATCATACCCACCGTTATTTGCCTGTTATTTTAAATAATTCACTCATTGAGGAATCCGATGCAAAACAAGAACAATAAATCGGGGCTTTTAGGGGTTAATCCGCAAAAGTACCTATTTCTTTTGGGATTGCTTGCCCTACTTACCTTCTCACTCGTTAAAATTCCATTGATGGCAATTACCATCAGCGGCGATTGGAGCAATGGCTTTCATCATCCGCTCCAAGGCTGGGATCATCTGCTCACCATGATTGCAGTGGGTATCTGGGCTGCTCAATTGCGTGGTCAAGCCGTATGGCTGTTGCCCCTCACGTTCATTAGTGTCATGAGCCTAGGCGGTTTAGCGGGTGCAGCCAGTTTTGCCGTTCCCAGCGTAGAAGTTATGATCTTTCTTTCCGGCATGGTGTTCAGTGTATTCATCGCCCGAAAAGTACGTTTCACGACCCGTATGAATGTGCTGATTGTCGCCTTCTTTGCATTTTTTCACGGCTATGTGCATGGCCAGGAAATATCGGCTTCGGCTAGTTTGGTTTCTTATACCCTAGGCTTTGTGCTTGCCACCTCGCTGCTGCATGGCACTGGCATAGCGGCCGCTCGTCTAGTGACGCTCGCATTTGCTTGCTTTCTTGGCAGTAATGTCCATGCCCAGGAGACAGAAATCTCCACGACAGGATCAACCAAAACAACGGTTAAAGCCAAGTCGAAAGCCAACAAAAAAGATTCTGTAGAACTTGAAGAAATAGTCGTCACTGCGAAGGAACGCGCCGATTCCCTGATAAAAATTGCAGACAGCGCATCGCAAGGCCATGTCGGGCAAGCCCAGCTAAAATATCGCCCTATAAGCCGACCGGGGGAAGTGCTGGAGACGGTACCGGGGCTGATCGCCACCCAGCACAGCGGCGAAGGCAAGGCCAACCAATATTTCCTGCGGGGCTTTAACCTCGACCACGGCACCGATTTCTTGACCCAAATTGACGGCGTGCCGGTCAACATGGTGTCCCATTCGCACGGACAGGGCTGGACGGACACCAATTTCCTGATTCCCGAATTGATAGAAACCCTGGATTATAAAAAAGGCAGCAACTTTGCGGAGAATGGGGATTTTTCCAGCACCGGTTCGGCCAATATCCAATACTTCAGGCAACTGCCACAAAATATCGCCAAATTTACCGGCGGCAGCTTTGATTATTACCGTGGCTTAGTGGCAGGCTCGCATCAACTAGGGGAAGGCAATCTTTTATATGGTGCAGAAAGCATCCACAATAACGGCCCCTGGACAGTCGGCAATGATTACCTGAAATTTAACGGCGTACTGCGTTATAGCGAAGAACACGGCGACCACGGCTGGAGCGTCACCGCTATGGCGACACAATCCGATTGGAAATCCACCGACCAAATCCCCAGAAAGGCGGTAGCCAGCGGGCTTGTCGATCGGTTTGCCCCGCTTGACCCTACCGACGGCGGCAACAGCCAGCGTTACAGCCTGACGACAGAATGGCATCGCCAGGATGCAGACAGCGAAACTAAGCTGATGGCTTATGGCTTGTATTCCAAGCTGAATTTGTTTTCGGACTTTACGTTTTTCTTGGACAACAACCCAACCACAAATCCTAACGGTTGCGGCGGTTTAAATAACGCACTCGGCAAAGGCCAATTCAACCCTGCCATTTTCAACACCTGCGGCGACCAATTCGGCCAACCTGATGAACGCTGGACGACCGGCTTCAAAGCCAGCCATACCTTTTTTCACCAAATTGGCGGTGCCGAATCCGAAAGTACCATTGGCTTGCAATTCCGCAATGACAACATCAAAAACGCCCTGACCAAAACCCATGCCCAGCAGCAGTACGGCATTACCCGTCAGGATCTCATCTGGCAATCCAGCCTTAGCCCATACGCTGAAAACAAAACCCGTTGGAATGACTGGTTCCGCACGAGCGTAGGCGTTCGTTTCGACGGTTTTCGCTTTGATGTCAGCGGCAGCAATGTCAATGCCAATAACGGTGAACGCTATGATGGCTTGGTTAGCCCCAAACTCGGCCTGGTCTTTGGCCCTTGGGCAGACACCGAATTTTATCTCAATGGCGGCTTAGGCTATCACAGTAACGATGCCCGTGGCATCAACACTCGCATCGACCCCGCAAGCGGCACTCCTGTTGAACGCGCCAATCCCCTGGTACGTACTTACAGTGCCGAAGTGGGCGTGCGTTCTACCTGGGTGAAAGGTTTGCAAAGCACCTTGTCCATCTGGTGGCTGGACACCGATTCCGAATTGGTGTTCGTGGGCGATGCCGGTACGACGGAAGCCAGCCGCCCCGGTCGCCGTTATGGCCTTGAGTTTGCCAATTACTACTCACCCACCGACTGGTTAACCTTCGATGCTGATTTTAGCTTCTCCCATTCCCGTTTTCGAAGCAATGCGCCAGAAGGCAACTACATTCCAAATTCAGCCGAAACGGTGATAGCAGCGGGTGCGACTTTCCACGATGTCTGGGGTGGTTTCTTCGGCGGCCCTAGGCTGCGCTATTTCGGCCCACGACCATTAATAGAAGACAATAGCGCACGTTCAAATTCTACCTTTTTGGTATCCGCCCAATTAGGTTACGAAGTTAACAAAAACCTGAGCTTTCAGGCTGAAGTGTTCAACATTTTTGACAATAAAAATGATGGCATCACTTATTTCTACCAATCCCAGTTCCCAAACAATAGCGGTGGATTTTTCAGTGGCAACGATTTCCATTTCCACCCCGTCGAGCCCGTCAGCTTCCGTTTAGGGTTTACGGCGAAATTTTAAAGGTTTTCTTCACATTTTACGGGCATCCAGCGGATGCCCGCTTATCCTGCCGGCGTTACATTCATTCCATCGCTTGTTTTTCCTATCCCATTTGCTTGCCCCTTAATAAGCCTTACGTTAAGTGTTTGCATTAACCCTGATCGACAGTAAACTAATAAGATAACGAACTCGGTTACCCGACAATGACCACAAGGTACAACATGCCACGCAAATTCCTTATTTTTTCCTGTTTTCTATTGTCCTGTGCTACGGCACTGCCAGCATGCGCTGAGCAAGTAACCCTAAAGCCATTTGCGCCCGGAAGTTACCAGCAACTGCTGGACAGCAATGCCAACAAGCCCTTTATGCTGGTGATCTGGTCGATAACCTGCTCTTCCTGCCTAAAAGATATGGCCTTATTGAACAAGATGCACAAGGCCCATCCGAACATCAACATGGTCATGTTGGCAACGGACGATGCCTCCGCGACTGAGCAAATCCAGCAAATACTGGCAAAAAATGAACTCACGGGGCTTGAAAATTGGTTATTTGCCGATGAAAACGCGCAAAAGTTGCGTTATGAAATTGACCCCAAGTGGTATGGAGAAATGCCAAGGACTTATTTCCTGGACAAAACGCATGAGCGGGAAGGCATCAGCGGGGTTTTGTCGCAGGAAGATTACGAAAGCCGCTTCAAGAAAATTTTAAATTAAGGCTTTATGTTCTCGACAGTTATTAAGGATTCTCTGAACAAGCCCTTCAACAAGCTCAGGACGAACGGTAAGGTGTTGATTCCGTTCGTGGTGAGCCTGTCGAACCATGAGCGGAATCAACTTGTTCAGAGTTTCCTTAATTATGTAGGTTGGGTTAGCGCCAGCGTAACCCAACATTCTCAACGTATTGTCGGGTTACGTTACACTAACCCAACCTACATTTTATTGCTGTGTCTAGTCACAACAATCAATGGTTGCTCCTCAGACCCATTTTTAAGTACCGATGAACCCACAAAAGAAACTGCCGAACCGACAACCGTCGCAGCCTATTCCAAATCGACTTTCGGGTTATACGACATTTCCACCTTTGACGTCTACGTGGATAATGACATCATTCACCTCATCGCAGGCGGCAAGGGTTCCGTTAACGATAAGCCAGTCACCTTACGTTATACACGTTCTGAGGATGGTGGGCGCAATTGGCTAGCTCCGGTCATCCTGGCAAAGTTCCCTGTAAGTATTAACAGTCGCGGCAATGACATCCAGCTTGCGGCCCAAGGCAGCCACTTGCTTGCCGCCTGGCAAGGCAAGGGGGAACTGCCCGGCATGGGGCCGATGGTGAGCGCATATTCCCAGGATAACGGCAACACTTGGGCAAAAGGCACTAACCCCGCCATCAACAATACAGGCGACCAATCGCATACCGACCTGATCGCCGACCAACACGGACATTTCCATGCCGTATGGCTGGAAGACCCCGAGGAAAACGGCTACCAAAGCCTACGTTATGCGCGTTCCGTTGATGGCGGCAAACAGTGGAATAAAGCCGCCACATTAGATGGCTCAACCTGTTCCTGCTGCTGGAATACCTTTGCCTTGTCGCCGAAAAATGAACTGAACATTCTCTACCGTGACATGAAACCCCGTGATATGTCGCTACTACGTACATCGGATGAAGGCAAGGCATGGCAACAGGTCGGTACTGTCGGCAAGTTTGGTTGGCAGTTTGACGGCTGCCCTCATGTGGGCGGCGGGTTGACGTATACGGGCACTGACAAGCCCCAACAATTGCACAGTGTTGTCTGGACAGGCCTTGAACAAAAGGCAGGCTTGTACTATTTGAATTCCGGCGATAACGGCAAAAGCTGGTCATCGCCGCGAAAATTGGGCGATGCAGCCATTCATGGCGATATTGCCGTTCTTGATGGCAAACTTATCGCTATATGGGATGAAATGGAAGCAGACGGGACCAGCATTTTTTACGCAAAGTCGGAAGATGGCGGCTTAACCTGGTTCACTGCCGTCCGTTTAACCGCCGCAAAAAACGCGGCGACCCACCCTCGGCTGGTCGTAACAAAAGCCGGGTTCTTAGCCATGTGGACAGAAAAACCCAACAAACAACCCAGCCAATTGGCTTGGCAGCTCATTGAATAGGCCCTTGCTTATCTAACAAACCCATACAGGCTAGGGCTGTTGCCAGGCTCTCTTCCGCCTAGTCACGAAACCTTAGTTTCCAAGTTTTACTGACCATCCCCCACCATCGGTTATATAATGGGAAACCCTAGATAACCTACTCAATTGTTTTTCCCGGATGTCGACCAATGATGCAATGCGATAACTTTTATTCTTATAAGCTACTGTTAAATACGGCAATTATTGCCACCCTAGCGTTACCGCTGCCGATCTTTGCCCATGCCATTATGGTAAAATCCCAGCCCGAGGCGGACAGCACGATTACCGAATCGCCCAAGCAGGTCGACACTTGGTTTAACGACAAGGTCGGCAGCGAATATAAGGCCCTGGCCGTCATCAACAGCGCAGGCAAACGCGTTGACAACAAAGATGCGGCACAGGAAACCTTCGACCAATCGCATCTTTACACGACGGTAACCGAATTGCCGCCGGATACGTACACCGTGCGTTACCGCGTCGTGTCCATGGACACGCACATTGTGACGGGCAAATTCAAGTTCACCATAAAAAAGCCCTAATTGACCCTTCCGTATAATAATAAGACCGTATTCCTACGAGGCAACGCCTACATGAAATTACCTTATCCGCACTTAGCTTTTTTGTTGTTTATCGGCAGCTTGCTATTAACGGCTTGCGAAAGTCCTGGCTACAACGACAACCCATCCCAACAAATGACCAAAGCGACGGTCGGTTGCCTGGTTGCCACCGACTTCTTCGCTGTCTATTTCAGCGCGTATATCAAACCAGCCAATGACAGCAACACGAAAATGACCGTAAAAGACAGGAAGGCCCTGTTCAGGTCCTATTGCAAAAACATACCGACAACGGGCACGGCATTCTTCACTGCCGATGTGGTAGGCGACGAATTGCGGCAAACACCCATCGGGATTCGTATCGTTGAGCAGGAACTTACCGGCGGCGATGAAGACAAGGCCGAGAATTTCAAGGACATTCGCACCATAGCCGAAATCCCTGCCAAGCTGTATCCGCGCGGCGCAGTTGAAGCCCAAGCGCAGTTGGACAAGAACGGCTATTACGCCATTTACCTGATGGTGGGCGGCGAAGAAGCGCTATCTGACGAAGATAAATTGAGGATTCCCCTGCACGTAGGGGTTGATCCCGATGCAAACCCCATCAGGACTTATATTGCTATCGGGATTGGCGGCACAGTGGGTTTAGCGTTGATCGGTTTCGTGGCCTACCGTTTTATGCGCAGACAAAATAGCCAGTAGCCTTGCCAATCTTATTGATAGACGAACACCCGAAGGCGGAATTGCATGATGACTAAGGAATCCCTTATTCAGTCCTTAGACAAGCCCAGGATGAAGGCAACTCGTCGAATCCACTTATTACAAGCTCATCTAGCCCGTTTGTCATGAGCTTGCTGAACTATGAACGGAAGCAACTTGTTATGAAATACATTAGATTAGCCAGCCTTATTTTTTTGCTCATCCAACTGCAGCCGGCCCTTGCCCATCCGCCTGGACTCAGCTCCACCGACATAACCGTCAAACCGGACGGGCTGGACGTTAAGGTAACTTTCGCCGGCCAAGACATTGAAGCCTTTGTGACTATGGATACCGACGGCGATGCCGACGTGACCGATGCCGAACTGGAGGCAGCAAAACCGCATGTTGCCAATTATGTCGCCAGTGAGTTAAAAATCCTGTTAGATGGCACTGAAACCAAAGCCAATACCACAAACAAGGTAAGTTTTGACAAGCAAAACAATACCACCATCGAATTAAACTTCCCAGACACGCCCAAAGAGTCCATTGGTATTGAATCCAAGTTATTAGACAAACTCCCGGCAGACCATAAAGAATACGTCACAGTCAAAGACGCGGCTGGCCGCGAACTGGGCAAAAAAATGTTGACCCCAAAGGCCAACACCCTTGAGATCGACCTGAACACTAACGCCGCACCAACGGTTACGGAAAACCATTCCACCTCACCCTTTGTGGATTTCCTCAAACTGGGCGTGGAACATATCCTCACCGGCTACGATCACCTGTTGTTCCTATTTTCCCTGCTCGTCGTCACCCGCAGCTTTTGGCCTGCAATCAAAATTATCACTTTCTTTACCATCGCCCATTCCATCACGCTGGCATTGGCGGGGATGAATATCGTCGACATTCCCAGCAGCATCGTTGAGCCGCTGATTGCCGCCACTATCGTTTATGTCGGCCTGGAAAACATCGTCAGGAAAGATAAGGTAACCACCCAGCAACGCTGCATCCTGACATTTTTCTTCGGCCTTATCCACGGCTTCGGCTTTGCGGGCGTGCTCAGGGAAATGGGTATTTCGTCTATCGAAACAGGCATTTTGGTGCCGCTGTTTTCCTTCAACCTGGGCGTGGAACTGGGGCAGATTACCGTGGCATCGGTTGTCTTGCCGTTAATCTGGTGGCTGCATGGTAAAGAAAAAATCAGCCGATATTTGGTGCCTGTTGGTTCTGTATTGACTTGTCTGGCGGGGGGGTATTGGCTGTTGGAACGCACCATACTTAGTTAACAACTACCAGATTGATATGCAGTGATGAAAGCCCAATCTCTCTTTTTTTGATCATGCTTGAATTTTTGAAAAGTTACTATCGTCGCGTAGTAACCGATGCATTTCTTTTCTGTGTAGCAACAATTCCTTCAATTTTTGCTTTTTATGTTGATTATAAAGGGTTAGCATCAGACGCATTTATGCGAAGCGGTGCAATAATGGCACTTTTTGGAGCATATCTTGATTTTCGAACTCATGAAATTCAAGCGCTTCGAGACCACGATAATTTTCATCGCCTCTGGGGTACAATTGGAATACTTACCGAAGGACTCGCAAGTGTAGATAGAGCGGCAAAATATTCTCTTCGTAGTATATCAACGTTAATTGAATCTGCGGGTATAGAACCCGATATTGGAAAAGCTGATACAATCAAAGATGTGGTTGTTACAGAAAAGATAAAAGCCCTTAAATATTTAC
>NZ_AYLO01000086.1 GCF_000496735.2 Methyloglobulus morosus KoM1 | reverse complement strand
AAGACGGATTGTGCACGTTTTTTACTCATAACTTACTTTAAATAGGTTAATTATCTCACTGTTTTTAATATAAAGTATTTCTTAACTTAATGGCAGTGACGCTCCGGCGTGGGAATGCTGTTTGTGACGCTCCAGCGTCGCGCAACGCTAGGGCGTTGCTGGATGAATTCCCACGTCGGAACGTGGGAACTATTTACCTGAATAAAATTCTGCACAAGCATAATTGGCTAGGTTTCGTATAGGTAGAGTCGGCTTGCTAAGCGCATCCGAATTCGTTTTTATTTATCGGCTAAGGCGTAACCCGCACCACCAGGGGCAACTACCGAGACGAATATAAAAGGTGAGTTGCCGACCGTTCTTGCACCATGCACTTGGTTGGGTTTCGCCACCGCAATATCGTTAGTTTTGATACGGCTGACTATTCCGTTACCTTGAAAATAGTCAGCCGTACCCGACAATATTGTCCAGGTGTCTTGTCCATACGGATGAACATGAGCTGCAATTTCTTGCCCTGGATTGACGTACCACACGACAATCACAGATTCTGGTGTTTCGAGCACCACTGAGCGGATAGGCAGGTCTTCCGAAGGTTGGATAAAGTCTGCAACAGGGAACAATCTTGTTTCTGATACCACAAACTTTTTACCTTATCCGTTAAGGAAACCTGCCCGCCTAAAACCGTATTACTTATAGTTTTGGCCTGAACACTTTTTGGTTTTGGTGTTGTAATTACCGCAACTAATCGGTGCCGTCCAATCGGCAATAATAGGTTTGCTTTCGGGTAAGTAGTCCGACCATGCATCGCCATCAACAACCTTATTGGTTTGCCAGACCGTAGCAAATTGACCATCATCCTGGATTTCACCGATTAACACGGGTTTGCTGATATGGTGGTTGGGCAACATTTTGGCCGTGCCGCCTGTCAGGTTAGGGAATTCCACACCGATAATGGCATCTTGGACCTTGGCGGGGTCGGTCGAACCGGCTTTTTCAACGGCTTTTACCCACATATTGAAACCGATGTAGTGCGCTTCCATCGGGTCGTTAGTCACCCGTTTTGGATTCTTGATGTAATCCTGCCATTGCTTGATAAACGCGGCATTTTTGGTGGTATCGACGCTCATGAAATAGTTCCATGCGGCAAGATGCCCGACCAGCGGTTTGGTGTCTATGCCGGATAACTCTTCTTCGCCGACTGAAAACGCCACAACCGGAATGTCTTCCGCCTTGATGCCCTGGTTGCCCAGTTCTTTGTAGAAAGGTACGTTGGCATCGCCATTGATCGTTGAAACGACAGCCGTTTTCTTGCCGGTCGACCCGAACTTCTTGATGTCGGCAACAATGCTTTGCCAATCGGAATGACCAAACGGTGTGTAGTTAATCATGATGTCTTTTTTGGCCACGCCTTTGGCTTTAAGGTAAGCCTCAAGGATTTTGTTGGTCGTGCGGGGATAGACGTAATCGGTTCCCGCCAAGACCCAGCGTTTCACTTTCAGGTCGTTCATCAAATAATCGACCGCAGGAATCGCTTGCTGATTGGGTGCAGCGCCCGTATAGAACACGTTCTTTGAAGACTCTTCGCCTTCGTATTGCACGGGATAAAACAAGACACCGTTCAATTCTTCAATAACAGGCAAGACCGATTTGCGCGATACCGATGTCCAGCAACCGAAAATGGCAGCCACCTTGTCTTTGGTCAACAATTCGCGGGCTTTCTCGGCAAACAACGGCCAATTGGAAGCGGGATCGACAACTACCGCTTCGAGCTTTTTCCCGAGCAAGCCGCCTTTCTTGTTTTGCTCGTCAATTAACATCAACATGGTGTCTTTCAGTGTGGTTTCGCTGATCGCCATCGTACCTGATAAGGAATGTAATATACCGACTTTAATGGTGTCTTCGGCTTTAGCATTACCGGCGATTAATGTTAGGACGGTTACCGTACTCGCAAAGATCATGCACCGTAGCTTTACAGATAAAATATTCATCTAAACTTATTCTCCCAATTGAGTGTAGTTAAATTTTGTTTTGAAAAAGACAATCTTTATGGCATTAAAACCATCGACATGGCATCATTAAAAGCCCCAGGGCTTTTTATTCCTAAATACTTGAAATGATGCTAATCATTTTTTATTGTTAAGCGTTAGATTTGGAGCTGAACGCCGAGTTTAATCGCATTCGTGAAGGTACCATTAGCACTGGGATTCCAGATTCCGCCGCCGCCGGAAAGGTCGCCGCCTTGCCACAACAATGAGACGCGCGCGTTATGGCCGTCGATGATGTAGTTCATACCAGCCTCGTATTCACTTTGATCTGGCCCATTCCGGGTAAAGACTTCGGTATACATGACATAGGGTTGGAACTGGCCGATTCCGATCTTTTGGGGAATCAGATAAAGCAAGTTACCGGTAACGGCATCTCCCTGGAATCCGTGATTGAGGCCGCCGCCACCGCCGCCAACGATAAAGTCATCAACAGTGCCGGGTGCGGGTGCGCCGTGGGAATAACTGATGCCGAAATTTTTATATTCAGCGTTTGCGGTCAGCACCCCTTGGTTACCAAATACTTTTTCCAATTTGACGTCCCCACCCGTGAGCAGAAAATTTCCTGGATTGGCAAAAGTTCCGGCACCGTCCACTTGATACTGGGCAAAGCCAGCTACAGTCAGCACATCACCGTCGGCGCCGTAAGCAGTACCGCCGGTATAATAGCCTGGTGCTTTTTCTGCGGAGAGGATATTGTAAGCAATGCGGGTAGCGTACAGTAAATTACTGTCCGCATTGGCGGTAGGGCCTCCCGTCGTATAGTTAGTGCGCTTCAAGCCCTCGAAGACGCCAAACACATATTTCAAATGACCATCGAGAGTGGAACCCCAGAAATTTACCCCTTCATCACGACCGAAGGTCCCGGCATCGGGTCCTGGCAGGGCGCCTTGGATAGTTGAATCAGAAGGTTCGAAGGGCATTTTGAACGGTTCAAAAGTGGCGCTGTAGAAAGGACCGTTCATTTCAATACGGCCTTCAGGCACTAACTGACGCCCCGCCCATAGGTTAGCGTAATCAGTAAATTCAAATTGGGCGATCCCGTCCAAAATACGGATATCGCCGCCGTCACCACAATTAGAACATTCTGTATTGAAGGTAAATTTGATGTACTTATGGATTTGGGCATTCATGTAAAGACGGAGATTGTTCAAGGCGAAGTCCGTCGACCATTCCTTGGCTCCGGGCCTTCCCGCACTGTCCTCAGCGGCTGTAAAGCTGGTTCTTATGCCAGCGCCGATGCTAACCCATTTTGTGTCGTCAATCTTAAAAGTGGCCCCCGCTTCTGTTGGAGGCGCATGGATTACTGCCAACATCAGTAATGCAATTGTCGGCAGTGTCGGCAATAGCGGTTCGCTCCTCATTCTAACCATAGTTCGTTTCGTATCACTCATAACATATCCCCTAAGAATTTACAGTATGACTAGTTTAAGCATTTGGAATAGACAAATGCGGCCACATCCAGGCCTGTGATGAGTATTATGTTTAGGGGAAAGGTTCACAATACGTTAAATAACTCATACGTTAATTGACGTATATCCAATTACTTATTGCCTGTTTATATTTGTCGGCTTTTTGAAAAAGTTATTTGATATCGATGCCCGCAAGTGCTTGGGCATTCTCCTGCCGAAATACGCGGTCTCGAATATAGTCGCGTTTACCAGGTAGAACTGTGCGATTTTGATTGACCGGAAATTCAGGGGTAAACCGAAAGATTTTACGGGGGAAAGTTTTTTAGGCGAGGGGGTTTTTTGACACAACAGTCGACTGAGATGAGCGCGTGGTCTGCAAGCCTATTTGGGAGACTATCAATCAATGATAACCATCCCCGGCTTTACCGGGGATGGTTTAACGGATGACCATTACGTCGTTTCGGTACTTACACGGCGAGTTTCTGTTTCATAATGGATTTCATCAGGGGCTGCCGCTGTCACTTCCGCGTATTTTGACGACAGCAAGAGAATGCCCGCCACGCCAAGGTAGCTAAAGGTCACCGGCAACGATTTACCGAAGCCGATGGCTTCCCCGTGCATTAACCCCACAAACGTACATGCCGCTGCAGCTAAAGCAAATAGGGCGGCTTTGACTAGCTCCCGCTCGATAATAAAAGCCGCTATCGCGCCTAACATCAGTCCGCCAAGTATGGCGCCGCCGCCAAGTACTTCCAAGCCATGGTAGAGTATCCCTGATTGTCCCAATTTATCGAGGCCGAGCGTGGCGGCACTGGTGCCCGCTGCCCCTAAGGCATTGTCAATTTGCAGCTTCCCCCATGCAGCAAGATTCGGCATCAATGCCAATATAATGGCCGGTGCATGACTTTTTGGCGTTTCCTGGAATGCCTGCGCACCAATGAGCATACCGATATAAAGCAGGATCGGTGAAATGGCGACGACTGGTATGAGCGATGCCATCAGCGCAATGATACCCATCCAAGACAGCACGAGTACGGTAATTCCGGTAGCGGCTGAATAGCCTATGCGGCCACCCATGGATTTCCAGCCAGGATGGCCAATATAGACGGCGTTGATAAATGGGTTGCCCATCATGCAACCAATTAGGCTAACAACACCATCCGCACTCAATACACGGGTTGTCGGGTAACTATCCCCACCTACTGCCGCACTTTCCACGTTATCCATGGCTTCAACCAGATCATAAATACCGAATGGAATTGCCGTCACCAGGATCACGCCCAAGAATTCGAACCCTGAAAAAACATGGTCGATAGCAGGCATTGGCAAAGAGAAGCCAAAATTGGCGAGCGATGCAGACACATTCTCCAAACTCATGCCACCGTAATTGAATCCCAAGGCAGTAGAACCCCATGCGATTAATGTGCCTACAGCAATAGCAACCAAGCCTGCCGGAATGCCTTTGAAATAACGCACACCGCCGAACCAGCTCGCCAGGATAATTGAGAAGCATACTACGCCAACCACCGGTGTCATGAACATTTCCAAGGCAGGCCGCAAGGAGATGAAAGCAATTGAAACACCGGCGAGCGTTCCTAATAGTGCGGCACGCGGAGTGACCTTTCGGATAAAAGGGGCGATAAAGCCCCCCAACATCAACACAAAACTTTGTATAAATACCCAGGCTAGACCGGCCTCCCAGCCCTTGATAGGGTCGCCAGTCGTGAGAGAGATAGGCAACATGATGACAAAAACGACCACAAACATGTGAGGCACACTGATGCCTGAAGGTAATGCGCAAACGTCATCCCTGCCGCTACTTTGGGCCAACTTGTAGGCTAGCCATGCATAGTAGACTGTACTCAAAAACAGCATGAGCCCGGTGGCCGGTAGAATACGCCCAAAAACCAGCTCGTCGGGCATTTTCAGCACAAATCTTAACAGGCCAGTCAAGACCAGCAGGTTTACCAAAATATTGGTTCCAAAACCAAAGAAAGCATTCCAATCGCCGGGTGTCCAAATATTAACTTTTTTTTCTGTTGTCATGATGCCCTCTTATTTATATGCTTAAATTAAAAAATACATCCGTTCCGTTCCGTTCCGTTCCGTTTCTATATGTTCATTGCAGTTAAAATCGTATGCGAATCTGTGACCCAGCCGAAAATACCGCTTTGCGCCTTAATCATGCGTAAGCCCACTTCATGAAACTCCGGTATATAAGAGCCGCAACAATCGCCGGGGACAATACAACGGTAACCCCTATCATTCGCCTCCCGTACGGTGGTATGCACGCAGACCTCTGTAGTGACGCCACAGACTATCAAGTTTTCAATGCCATTTGTTTCCAGTATCGATTGCAAATCAGTTGCATAAAATGCTCCCTTTCCAGGCTTATCAATAACCGGTTCACCCAATTGCGGATACAGTTCAGGGATAATATCCTGACCCGGCTCGCCACGGATCAGGATACGTCCCATCGGCCCTAGTTGCCCGATACGCAAGCTAGGGTCCCCGCGTTCAACCTTAGCCTTATGCGCATCCGACAGGTCAGGAAGATGGCCTTCACGGGTATGGATCACCAGCATTTCATGTTGCCTTGCGGCATCCAATAATGCCTTACATGGCTCTATCGCGGCAGAAAGCAGGGAAACATCATTGCCAAGGGATTCGCCAAAACCACCCGGTTCAAGAAAATCACGCTGCATATCAATCATGACAACGGCTGTTTTGGCGATTTCTATTGCAATGGCTTCTGGTTCGGCATTAATTTCAATAGTCGACATAGCGAATCCTTTAAGCGGTTAGTTTGCAGAACTACTCTATAAGGCAATGATTAACCTCAAATACCAGCAAATCATGTGCCATCGGTTAAAACATCGAATATTTATTCAAACTCATTGTTTATAAATGATTAATTAATTTTACATCAGCGTTAATCCAGTCGAATTATGCCGTATTAGTGCATAGGCTTTGGCTAATTTGGTGCGACCCGCATTAATCTGGAGCATGACTTCGTCGTAAGCCTGCCGATACAAATTTAAATACAAGCTGTTACACTTCCTATCTTAATAAATTCACATTCCAACCAAGAACATTATGGACAAGTCATCTACCTGCACGCCGTTTTCACTGTCTCCCGAAATGATTCAAAACAACGATTCCGGCTGGCAACAACTTCGCGTAGGCGTTTCGTTACGCATTTTGTTCCAGGATGCGCACAGCGCTTACAGTGTCGGGTTGATACGCTATGAGCCAGGGGCTTCAGTACCTCTCCATCTACATGTTGGCGATGAGCATATTTACGTCTTGTCAGGTTCGCAGAAGGACGAAAGAGGGCTTTATCCGGCAGGGAGCTACATTTATAACCCTGAGGGATCCCAGCATAGTGTCTCTAGTGAAGATGGCTGTACGGTGCTGGTGCATTGGCATAAGCCCGTTCAGTTTATTGCGGACTAATTGCCCACGATACCGAGCGATCTTCTAACCCGAAATGTTAAGAAACATTAACTCACTGAGACACGACTCCTCTAAAATCCTACTTTATCTAATCCAACCGGTTAAGTTTGAATACGCGGCACCGAATGGTGGGTACATTAGCTACCTTCTGTCGATTTTGCTTTCTGGTAGTTACGCCATCCGCCGAAGTGCGTTATTTCAACAGAATGGGTGATCGGGTAGTTTTCACACAAAAACCCGTATTCCCATCGGCCGTTTTCAAGTTCTACCGAACCAAGGCAAAGGGGACTATTGATGTTTCCGATAAAAGCAGACCAATGTTCCTTGGGTAACTCCCAAAGTTCCAGGGCTATGTGTTGTCCCTGTGCTTCATCCCGTACTAGGCCCGGACGCTCAGGAGGAGCTATCGCCAAGGCATACAACCGATAGTTGGCTGAAGTGCGTGCAGTCGCGTAAAATCGGGCACCGAGAGCAAGTAGTTGCTGATTTAACGCCAGTCCGTGCATGTGCGCGCCGCATACGGCAATACGCCGATAACGGGTTGAAGGGGGCATCGAAAGGTCGGGATTGTCATTGGGCTCCGTCTGCGTGGGATAGGGTTGGTGCAGTTCCTCAATGTGCTGGGCGTAACCCAGCAAACGCCGGTCCGACAACGCCGTGCCGAACAATGTGATGCCGAAAGGAAGGCCATTGGTATAAAAACCCGACGGTATTGCCACCGCGCACAAATCAAGTAAATTCATGAAATTGGTGTAATAACCGAGATTGCTATTCAGTGTTACGGGATCGGCAAGCATTTCGTCAATCCGGTAAATGCGCGGTGCTGTCGGTGTGACCATACACGACAGGCCGCTCAGTGTTTCATGTGCCTGTCGTTTAAGTGTTTGCAAGCGATGAAATGCATTGAATGCGTCGATGGCGGTTTTGTCTTGCGCGGTCGACAGTACCTGTCGGATGACGGGAAGTAACGCCTCCGGTTGGGTTTCGATAAAGTGCTGTATCCCTGCATAGCGTTCTGCGACCCAGGGCCCTCCATACAATAAGGCTGCCGATTCCAAAAAGGGCTGGAAATCGACTTCCACAACTTCGCCGAGTGTTTTCAGGGCAGCAATCGCCTGGTTAAATAGGGCGGCGCTTTCTTCATCGCCGAAAAAGTTCAATTGATCCGATTTTGGTACACCAAAACGTAGCTTGGAATCTTTGCCCACAACTTGGCGCGACTCCAATAGTCGTTCATCGCGGGCGTAGCGGTCATTTAGGTCGTACGGAAGCAAGATATCCAGCAGATATTCCGCTTCTGCCGCCGTATGAGTAAATATCGAGACGCAATCGAGGCTTTTACAGGCCGGTACCACACCAGAGCAACTGATTAAGCCTCGCGTCGGCTTTAATCCGACAATATGATTGAAAGCTGCAGGCACACGCCCAGAACCGGCGGTATCTGTCCCCAACGAAAAGCTGACAATATCCAACGCCACGGCCACCGCCGAGCCTGAGCTTGATCCCCCGGCGATATAATCAGGATTCAGTGCGTTTTTACAAATACCATACGGCTCCGGCGAGCGCGTACCGTTAAGGCCGGTGGCAAACTGGTCCATATTGGTTTTGCCAATCAATACCGCGCCTGCATCGATGAGCAGTTGCACTGCAAAAGCCGTTTGCTGGGGCAAGTAACTGAAATCGGGACAAGCCGCAGTGGTCGGCAGCCCGTCAAAATCAATATTATCTTTGATGGCGAAAGGAATGCCATACAGCGGCAATTGCTCTGGATCGAATTGTTCGAGTCTTTTGGCTTCCGACAACAGTGTTCCGGGATTCCTTAGGCTGATCCAGATGTTGTAGTCCTTAAAATCCGCGACACGACCTAAAATATCATGGATAACTTCCGAGACAGTCAATGTCCGACTAAGGTAGGCTTTCCTTAATTTAATTAGGTACAGGGATAAGCCATTGATTGCCGTTTTCAAGGCGCTTCAACCTGGAACTTGATGGCTATCATGTTCACGAAATGGCTTCGATAAAACTTTCCGAATCGGATACTGCACCAAATACGCCGCCCTGCATCTTGATCATATTCAGGGCCGCCTGATGGTTTCCGAAATCGGTTGCACCACAGCAGTCCGCCAACAGCAAGCATTCAAAGCCACGGTCATTGGCATCGCGCATAGTGGTATGGACGCAAACGTCGGTTGTGATACCGGTAAGGACAATATTGTCAATGCCGCGATTGTGCAGTAGCAAATCCAGGTCGGTTGCATAAAATGACCCTTTGCCGGGTTTGTCGATAATGGATTCACCCGCTAATGGAGCTAGTTCGGGGATGATTTCCCAGCCGGGTTCGCCGCGCACCAGTATCCGTCCGCACGGCCCGACATCGCCAATGCCAGCGCCTATTTGCTGACTGCGCCAGCGTTTGTTCTTGGGTAAATCAGATAAATCCGGCCTATGGCCTTCGCGGGTATGGATGATGTGGAAGCCCTGTTTGCGGCAAGTTTCCAGAACGCGGCGTATCGGTTCAATGGGTACCCTTGTCAAGGAAATATCGTAACCCATTTTATCGACATAGCCACCTTCACCGCAGAAATCAATTTGCATGTCGATAATGATTAGGCACGTGTTTTCCGGCCTTAAGTCACCATTATAGGGGAACGGATAGGGTTCGCTTTTTACAAATTTATTCATAGTGTTGACCTCATTATCTATCTCCAAGAAACTACACGATATGCTCTATAATTGTCTTAAGCAAAATGATGCCGTACTCTGAACCTAGTGTGATTATTTTGCTAAAGTAAAATTTGCGCAATGCGTCATTTAACTGATGAGTTAAATGACATATATCCGATCAGTTAATGTTACATTACTGTTAGGACAAGAGACATCCTTCTAAAACCTCATGAATATACCAAAACATTATTTAATCAAGCCTATCTGCGCGACTGCATTGTGTAGCTTAGCCGCCTGTTCAACAAATACAGTAAAAACCCAGTCTGCATTTGACTTCAGCAACCCTGGTCGCATTGAGATGCAAATATCTGCCGATGACGGCACCGTTATCCCTCAAGGTTTAGCTGAAGAAGTCAGCAAGAATCTTACCGATTGGAATTATCCGATGGGCACTAAAAACGGCGAATCGTATAGCCATATCCTTAGGGCGAAAGTCGGTGTAGTCACGCATAGTGCGACTCCAACCGGGTTTTCCTTTTCTGCCGGCAATTCAGACCCGCGTGCCATTGACTTTCAAAAGGCCGATGTTTTGCCTATTACCTGTGTATTGACGGCTATTGCCCATCCTGTTCAAACCAGCGAACTCAAATTAGGGTTTGTCGAAGACAAGACAAGCAAGGTTTTCTCGGGCGAAGATAAACTTGCCGATCATATCAGCACAGTTTGTTTCAACTTATTAAGCGAGGTTAAATGGCCCAAGAAAGCTGAAAAGACGACGGGTTCAACGACCATTAAGTCGCCTAGCTGGATGCCGGAAATCCGAATTGAAACCAAGGAAGCTCCCGTTGGCGCTGTTGAAAAACCCCCAACAACTGACAACGTGCAAGCAACGCCCAACAAGGACGATAGCAAGGATATTGAAGTAAAAACCATCGCCCCCGCCAATACCGAACACAAAAAACAAATCATTATCTACAATCAAGGTGCGCCAGTGATCCTTGAGTTTGGGCATGAGCGTCGTTAGTGGGCCCGGCCTGTCGGCAAAGTAAAAATTAAACATGCGATATGCACTGATATTGTGCAAAAGTTTTTGGGTACGCACCAATTCAGTAAGACATAAAAATTCATTACGCTTATCCGCATAAAAGAGTGGGCGATAAATATGCAAAAAATACAAATTCGATAGTTAGGGGAGATGGTCGAAATCAGCCATTGAACGGGCCTCAAATGTAAATTGAAATGTCCCTAACACAAACACGCATAATTTTTGAAATGCCGACAATGAGTTATATTTTATTGATTTATATATAAATAATGTATTAGGCAAGCCGCATTTTATACGAAACCCAACAATAAATAGGCTGGAAAATGTGGCTTTGGTATAGGATGGCTTCGTCAGTAGAAGTCATTCGTTTAAGGAATGTGGAAAGGATGCCTTTAATAAATTTTGTGTTGTACTTGGGATGGATTAACTAAAAGAATAGGGTATGGCTAATTCTTTAAACTTGGCATTAATAATGCTCATTTTTATTATGAAAGGTTTTATAGTTGTTCTCATCGTGTGTTGTACCTTCTTAGGGCGCTTTTCTTGTCAAAGAATGAGCGCCTTTTTTTTGCAATATGAGTGAGAAAATTAATAAGTCAACAAATACGGGGTCTAAGCTATGGATTCGCTATGGGAACACTACACAGTTACTGATGCATATGATGAAATGCGTGGGCCGACAAATCAGGCCAGGCCGTCTAGCGACCGCTTAAGTAATTATTTGGCTGGCCTTGACCATAAGGCACTGGATATCCGAAAGACTGCAGCAGACATGGCAATCATGGAAATGGGCATCACTTTTACGGTATACAGCGACGAAGGCAATATCGACCGGGCATGGCCGTTCGACATCATCCCTCGTATTATCGAAAACAACGAATGGCGGCGTGTGGAAGTCGGCTTGAAGCAACGGCTTAAAGCCTTAAACTGTTTTATCAACGATACCTATAACGGCCAATCTTATATCAAGGAAGGGTTGATACCAGCAAGTATTGTTGACAGCTCGAGCAATTTCCTTAAAGAATGCGTGGGGATGACGCCAAAATTTGGTGCATGGGCGAATATTTGTGGCAGCGACCTGGTCAGGGACAAAGATGGCACTATTTATGTGCTAGAAGATAATTTGCGCGTCCCATCCGGCGTGTCGTACATGATCGAAAACCGCGTCATTACCAAAAAAGTGTTCCCGGAATTACTGCAAGACTTGGATGTACAACCCGTTGACGATTATCCCACCCATCTGTTTGAGATGTTGGTATCCATGGCGCCCAATGATATTAAAAAACCACGGATTGCCGTGCTGACGCCTGGGATTTACAATTCGGCGTATTTTGAGCATGCCTTTTTAGCTCAGCAAATCGGTGCAGAGTTGGTCGAAGGCGCCGATTTAATCGTGCAGGAAGATGACCATGTTTATATGCGTACCATCAATGGGCTGGAAAAAGTGGATGTCATTTATCGACGTATCGACGACCGCTTCCTTGATCCCGAGGTATTCCGAAAAGATTCCTTATTGGGTGCGAAGGGCCTTATACGGGCTTGGAAGGCGGGTAACGTAGCGTTAGCGAACGCGCCAGGTTCGGGTGTTGCCGATGATAAGGTGGTCTATGCTTTTGTACCACAAATGATCCGCTATTACCTTAATGAAGAACCCATACTGCCCAATGTGCCGACTTACTTATGTAGCGACCCTGAGCAACTTTCTTACGTATTGGAACACCTGGATGAATTGGTAGTGAAACCAGCCAACGAATCGGGTGGTTATGGTATGTTGATCGGGCCACATGCCACAAAAACAGAGGTTGAAGAATTCCGTAAGGTCATTAAAGCCAATCCACGGAATTATATTGCCCAACCCACATTGGCGTTATCAACCTGTCCAACTCTATGCGACAATAAACTGGAGCCGCGCCATGTCGATTTACGGCCCTTTATCCTGCAAGGTGAAAGCAGTTTTGTGACGGCTGGTGGATTGACCCGTGTTGCCTTGCAAAAAGGATCCTTGGTTGTCAATTCTTCGCAAGGCGGCGGCAGCAAAGACACCTGGATTATCAACACGGATAGGTAAATATGTTATCCCGATCTGCCGAACGCTTATATTGGTTAGCGCGCTACCTGGAACGGACTGAAAATACGGCTAGGTTATTGAGTGTCTACATGAACCTCATGTTTGACATGCCGATGGACGTAGAAATCAGTTGGCGCAACCTATTGACAATATTTGGTGCGGAGGAAGCGTTTTTTCGACTTTACGATGTCCCGAATGAACAAAATACGATGCGCTTCCTGCTGACCGACACCGCTAATCCGGGGTCGTTGTTCTCATCCTTGAATTTTGCCCGGGAGAATATACGGACATCCCGCGAACTTATGCCAGACGAGGCTTGGCAACAGGTCAATGAAATGTACTTGTTCGCCAAGAAAAATGTGGAAACTGCAACGAATCGCCGGGGCAGGGTGTTAATTTTGAATGAGATTATGCGGGGTTGCCAATGTTTTACTGGGTTTTTGTCGGGTGCCATGAGCCACAATGATTCGCTCCAGTTTATCCGCTTAGGTCGAAATGTCGAGCGTGCCGACATGACGACGCGGATACTCGATATTGCTTCAATTTTATTGGCCGATGACCGCAGCGACCGATTGCGCCAACACGAAAATGCCTTATGGATGCATGTCTTGAAATCATTGAGTGCTTTGCTGATGTACCGTAAGCACCGGCGGCATCGGGTCAACAGCGGAGATGTCCTCGATTACTTGCTGAAGGACTTAGATTTCCCGCGTTCGGTTAGCCATTGTATCAATGAGGTCGAAACTTGCTTTAAACGACTTCAGAAGCCAGAAGGATTGGACGATAACTTGAACGCATTGGTATCTTCTTTAATGGCTACCGACATTTACTGTATCACTCCGGCGCAATTGCATAATCTTTTGGATGATATCCAAGTCAAGTTAGGCGTTACGCATAACCAGGTCGCATCAACTTGGTTTTTGGCGGCACATTAAGTGCAGTCGTCAGTTTATGACAAGAGGCTATTGCCGACGTGGGACTGAGGTTTTTTGAAAACGGCCATTGTTCTGTATTTGTGGGGCGGACTTAAGATTCAATCCAACGCGGCAAAATTAGTCACAAAAAAAAATATCTTTCATACAGACAAATATTGCTTGATTTTGGCGGCATCAATTTCACCGCGCTTATTCTCATGGATCAGCCGACCTTTGTCGATGACGATGATTCGGTCGGCAATATCCATCGTAAAACTCAATACCTGCTCGGAAACAATAATGGTGATCTCACGCATTTTCCTGATTTCGTTCAGCACCTTGGCAATATCCTTAATGATGGATGGTTGGATACCTTCTGTGGGTTCATCCAACAACAAGACTTTGGGGTTGGTGACCAAGGCGCGCGCAATGGCTAATTGTTGTTGCTGACCGCCGCTTAAGTTGCCGCCTTTACGTCTGCGCATGTCAAACAGCACCGGAAATAAGGCATAGATGTCGCTTGGGATTTCCCGTATTTTGGCGTTTTCCAAACCGGTTTCTATATTTTCCTGCACCGTCATATTGGGAAAGATCATCCGACCTTGCGGCACATAAGCCAAACCCTTGGCGACGCGCCGGTAAGTTTCCGCACCATTGATATTAACGCCATCGACTTCCGCTTTGGCGGCGTGACTTGGCAAGATGCCCATAAGGGCCTTGAATAAGGTAGTCTTGCCCATGCCATTACGTCCCATAATGGCAACCGTCTCGTTTTTGTCCGCCTGAAAACTCAAGCCGTGTATCACTTGGCTTTGTCCGTAACTGACATTTAAATCTTCAATGGCAAACATCATTACACTCCTGTCAAAGGGGATTACTATGCGGGTTTGCAGTCTTTCTTTCCTTAATGTCCCAGGTAGACTTCGATGACCTTTTCATTGGCCTGGATCTTGTCCATCGTCCCTGCGGCGAGAATTTTTCCCTGGTGCAATACGGTCACCTTATGGGCGATTTGTTTAACAAATTCCATGTCATGTTCAATCACCAACATTGACCGGTTCTGGCAAATACGCTTGAGCAAATCGGCGGTTTGATCGCGCTCTTTAGCGCTCATGCCTGCCACAGGTTCGTCCAACATCAACAGTTCCGGGTCTTGCATGAGCAGCATCCCAATTTCCAGCCATTGTTTTTGTCCGTGGCTCAACAATGCCGCTTCGGTCTGTAATAAGTCCGTCAACAAAACTTCGGCGGCTATTTTGTTCACCCGCTCAATGACCTCGTCGGTCCGTTTGAAGGTCAAACTGCCCCAAACCGAGCGGCCTGCGGGATAAGAGACTTCCAGGTTTTGGTAGACGGTGAGGTTTTCGTAGATTGAAGGCGTTTGGAATTTCCTGCCGACACCCGCACGCACGATTTGATGCTCGGGCATTTTGGTCAATTCCCGGTTCTTGAATTTGATCGACCCTGAAGACGATTTGGTTTTCCCGCAAATCAAATCCAGGACGGTGGTTTTGCCGGCCCCGTTAGGGCCGATAACAACATGCAATTCATTATGGTCGATATACATGTTCAGCCCATCAACCGCCTTAAAGCCATCAAATGAGACGGTCAAATCCTCAATCGCCAAGACGAAATCCGTGTTGCTCATAGCATATCTCCTATCCGCTTGACGGTATTTTTGTTGAATTTAGCCAATAGCTCGCCAAGCTTAAAGTTCTTGCTGTACTTGTCGTACACACCAGCCAAACCGTCCGGGAAAAACATGACGACGGCGATAAACAAGCCCCCCATCAAAAACAACCACAGTTCAGGATAGGTTTCGGAGAACATGGTCTTGCCGAAGTTGACCAGCAACGTACCGTAAACCGCACCGATCAAGGACATGCGGCCACCGACCGCCGCACAAATGACCATCTCGATGGAAGGCACGATCCCGACAAAGCTGGGCGACATAAAGCCGACCTGTAAGGTAAACATGGCGCCGCCTATCGCCGAGATCATGGCGGCGACACAAAAAACGAATATCTTGTAATCCGATACGTCATATCCGGAAAATCGGACGCGTTCCTCCTTGTCGCGCATGGCCAAGAGCAGCATCCCGAATTTTGAGGTGATGATGTATCTCGCCAGCATGATACTGAGGATAAGTAAGCAGACATTGACATAATACAGCACGTATTTTGCGGTTTCCGTCCGAATATCCCAGCCCAGCAAAGTTTTAAGGTCGGTAATACCGTTTACCCCACCGGTATAGCCTTGTTGTCCCACGATTAATATACTTAGGATAAGCGCAATGGCTTGGGTAATAATGGAAAAATACACCCCACCCACGCGCCGTTTAAACATGGCAAAGCCGATGATGAACGCCAGCAATGTCGGTATCAGCAATATCAATATCAGCGTCAGCGGCAGGCTCTTGAACGGTTCCCAAAACCAGGGCAACGCCGTTATTTGATTCCAGTCCATAAAATCTGGAATGCCCGGCGTCGTTTGGATTTTAGTGCTGACGGGGTCGGATGCTTCCAGTTTTAGGAACATCGCCATGCAATAGCCGCCCAAACCGAAAAAAATCCCTTGGCCTAAACTCAAGATGCCGCCGTTCCCCCAGAGCAGTACCAGGCTGACGGAAACGAAGGCGTAAGTCACGTACTTGCCTAACATGCTGAGCCTGAAAGAATCCAGCCATAACGGGAAAATTACGAACAGCACCATAGCCAGGATTGCCAATGCGATTGCACCTTGCTTTCCGCCCAACAGTTTTTCTGATAGCGCTTTCATAAGCAACCCCTATTTCCGCAGTTTGGAAGCAAACAAGCCCTCTGGACGCATCATCAAAATCATGACTATGACCAGTAAGGTAGAAACCTTGCCCATGGAACTGGACATGAAAAATTGTAGGATGGATTGGGCTTGGGCTATGCTGAAGGCTGATGCAATGGTGCCGATCAAACTGGTTGCGCCGCCAAAGACAACGACCATAAAGCTATCGACAATATAGAGCGACCCGGTCGTAGGGCCGGTTGAAGCGATCGTCGTAAATGATGCACCTGCAACGCCCGCGATCCCGCAACCTAAGGCAAACGTCATCCTATCGACTTTTTTGGTGTTGATGCCCACTGCACTTGCCATCGTGCGGTTTTGCATCGTCGCCCTGATTCGCAAGCCGCCCCTGGAGCGGTAAATATAGAGATAGACGCTCGCCGTGACGATAATCGCCAAGCCCATCACGAACACGCCATTGATTGGAATATCAATATCCGGCGTGGGTTGGAAAGAACCCAACAACCATTCGGGCAATTCCGCACTGACTTCTTTAGCCCCGAAAGTGGAGCGGAAAATTTGTTGCATGACCAGACTTAAACCCCACGTAGCCAGCAAGGTGTCTAGTGGTCGATGATACAAATGCCGAATCATTAAAAATTCGATGAGATAACCGATGACAAAAGCGAAAATAAAAGCGGCAATAATGGCGAACACAAAATAGGTATGGACCAAATCGTACTTGACCGCCAACTTTGACATGAGCACGGTCGTGTACGCGCCCACCGCCATGAACTCACCGTGAGCCATATTGATAACACCCATTTGCCCGAAAATAATGGCGAGACCTAATGCCATCAACAACAAGACGCTAAACAGGCTTAACCCAGAGAACCCTTGCATCACTACAATGTTCCCTATTTCATCCATCGTATATCCAAACATAACTGGCCTCCTGCTAATTTACTTCACTTACAATAATCAGCCTTTCAAGCACCGTAGCGGGGTAATACAGGAAATTCCCACCGTAGCCGCTACGGTTTTCATCCCAACTTAAGCTTATTGATAACCTTTGGGGAAAGGATCCGGTGCGATCAACTCGGATTCGTACACCACATCGGCCTGACCATCCTTACGCCATTGTCCAATCCGCAACTTGCTCCATAGATGATGGTTGGGATCGACCTTGACATAGCCTTCAGGGGCGGCCTTAAATTCATAGCCCGGCAAAGCCGCAACGACCTTATCGACATCGAAACTGCCCGCTTTCTCGACCCCTGCCTTCCACAACCACGGCCCCAAATAAGCGGCCTGGGTTACGTCCCCGATAACTGCAGTGTCACCATAATTTTTCTTAAACTCGGCGACAAAAGCCTCATTGTTTGGGTTTTTCAAGCTTTGGAAATATTTCATTGCCGAATAAAACCCTTCCAGGTTTTCGCCCCCGATCCCCAATACTTCATCTTCCGTCACGGAAATCGTCAACATGGTCTGCTTTTTGGCATTCAGCCCTGCCGCATTCAATTGTTTAAACCAGGCCACGTTACTGCCGCCGACGACCGCCGCGTAAATAATGTCCGGTTTTTTCAGCTTGATCTTGTTAATCACCGAACCAAACTGGGTATCGCCAAGCGCAACATATTCCTCACCAACCACTTTGCCTTTCAGGTATTGCTCGATATGCTTACGGGCAATCTTCATCGAAGTGCGCGGCCAGATGTAATCGGAACCGATCAAATAAAAGGTTTTTGCTTTCTTTTCTTTCGTTATCCAATCCAAGCCTGCAAGGATTTGCTGGGTTGCTTCTTGTCCTGTGTAAAACACATTCTTGGATTGTTCCAGGCCTTCATAGAAAGTCGGATAGAACAACAGGCCATTGTCTTTTTCAAATACGGGCAATACGGCTTTGCGCGAAGCGGAAGTCCAACATCCCATCACTGCTGCCACCTTGTCGTTTTCCAGCAGTTTTTTGGATTTTTCCGCAAAGGTCGGCCAATCGCTGGCACCGTCTTCCTGGATAACTTCAATCTTTCTGCCCAGCACACCACCTGCCGCATTGATTTGGGCGATAGCCATTTTTTCGGCTTGGATCGAACCCGTTTCACTGATAGCCATTGTACCGGTAGCGGAGTGCAAAATACCGACCGTTACCGTGGTATCGGTAACCGCCAAACCTGTCGTATTGACTTTCGCGGTCGGATAATCCTCGGCCATTGCGTTTCCTAAACCTAAGGTTAACCCTAGCGCCAAGAAAATCAGTGTAGACAAGGATAGTTTGTTGCTCAATTTTGGTTTACTTTCACGCATAACTTTCTCCGGTTTAATGAAATCTACAAAATTTCTGTAAACGATTACTTGGCAATTACCGACACTGCCCGTAAAACTTCAATGACCTAGCATCCAAGGTCTTGCAGTTGACTTGGTTTCTTTTTGAAAAGGTGTCGACTGGTTTTTTGTCGTTACCCCCAAACCTTGGACGTTTCCTGGTTTACGATTACCTGTTTGGCACGTATGGTTGCCACTGCAACCACAGCCAGAGCGTCGTAAAGCCCTTGGTTCATGGGCTGATTGCTCATTGCGCTCATGAGCAATCCGTACCGCCTTACCCAATAGTGCATAATTTGGGACCGAAATAATCCGTGCGCTGATTTCGCCACAGGTACCGCATTCTGCGGGTTGGTCAAAAGCACTGATTTTTTTAATTGCCGTAAAAACACCGCATTGCCCACACTCGTATTCATATAAGGGCATAAGGTAAATCTCCTTGTATGGGAATGGGTTAGTGGGCTTTTGCCGTATCGACGGTACCATCGAGATAAATCTTCGGCCCGTCGGCATTGGGTTTCAAGTCGAAATCAAATATCTCGGTCGGCAACCAAAGCGTCGCACAGGCATTTGGAATATCGACAATTCCGCTGATATGGCCTTCGACAGGCGCAGTTCCCAAAATCGACAAGGCTTGCTCGCCGCTGTAACCAAATTTCTTTAAATAAGCAATCGCATTGAGACAGGCTTGCCGATACGCAACATGCACGTCCAAATAATGTTGCTTACCTTGCTCATCAACCGAAATGCCTTCAAAAATGAGATAGTCGCGATAAGTGGGCGTTAACGGACTGGGTTGGAAAATAGGGTTGCTGATACCGTATTTTTTTACGCCGTCCTTAATCAAGCTCACTTTTATATCCAGATAACCGGCCATTTCAATCGCACCGCAGAATGTAATTTCGCCGTCGCCTTGCGAGAAATGCAAGTCACCCATAGACAGGCCGCCATCTTTGACATAGACCGGAAAATAAACTTTCGAGCCCTTGGTTAAGTTTTTAATGTCGCAGTTGCCGCCGTGATCGCGCGGCGGCACCGTACGCGCCGCTTCTGCGGCAGCCGCTTTCGCAGTGTCGCCAGTCAGTTTTCCCATCACTGCAGATTGCGGGTTGGGCGGCAGTGCCAGCGCTGGAACCCGATCTGGGTCGGTCGCGATTAACTCCGCTTCACGTTTGTTCCACTTAGCCAGCAGTTCTTTGGAAGGCAAGCAACCGATCAAGCCAGGGTGCATAATGCCGGCAAACTTAACCCTGGGCACATGCCGGGACGTGGTATAAATGCCATGAAAATCCCAGATAGATTTGCGTGCTTCGGGGTAATGGTCGGTTAAAAAGCCGCCCCCGTTTTCCTTGGCGAACAAGCCATTAAATCCCCATTGATAATCGGCTAAGGTGCCCACATCCAGAATGTCCACTACCATCAAATCCCCAGGTTCCGCCCCTTCAACACCAATAGGGCCGCTGAGATAATGTACCTGAGTCAAATCCACATCGCGGACATCATTGGCGCTATCGTTGTTGCCAATCTGGCCACCCGTCCAATCCATACATTCCACACGAAATTCATCGTCAGGCTTTACCATAGCCACCATCGGCAAATCAGGATGCCAGCGGTTATGGATCAAGCCGTCCTGTTCCCAGGGTTTTTTGTCGAGATCTAATTTAATCAGGGTTTTCATTCGTTAACCTCCTGAACGGTACGTTTAAATAGTTGAAAAATTACCTGATGACACGGCCACCAAATTTGTCGGATTCATTGTCGAATTTAGTTGATGCCGACACAATCCGTTAGATGACTCATTAGTCGTATGACGTATTGCGGCAAATAAGGAAATCAATAAAAATGACAGGAGTGCCTTTTGGTCGAAGGCGTGCCGGATTATCGACTAGCCTATCGAAGGCAAGATAAGGAGGATTGGGGTAGGGCAAGTGAGCGTGGTTAATGCGATAGGTGGTCGAATGAAAGGTTGGACGAAGCCGCTAACGCGGAGAAAAGCGCCGCCGCCTGATTAATCGATAAAATGTAACCTAAAGCCCTAAATCACAATGGGGCCCTCAACAACGAATCATGAGG
>NZ_AYLO01000085.1 GCF_000496735.2 Methyloglobulus morosus KoM1 | reverse complement strand
CGGACAAAGAAAAGTATCCAAAAGAAATCCGCCCGATGCCGCTTGCTTCCTGCGCTCCGTCGTTTTTATCGGGGTTTGCCAGAAAGGACATCCCTGTCCTTCTGGCAAAGTACGGCATCCCTGCCGCATCCCTTCGGGCTGTTCCCGATAAAACCGCCAGTGCTCGGCGCGGCATAACGGGAAAGGGTGCATATCTTGGACGAAGGAAACACAGCTGGACAAGGCTTTAAATTCTGTCCCGCAAGTAGAAGAGGTTTAAAGAAAATGTAGGATGTGCTGAACAAAGTGAAGCGCATCAATCGCGAACGATGCACCTCGTACCTCAGCAAATCCTACTTAAAGTGCATCTTACGAGTTTAGAAACAAAACCGGACATACATTGAATATTTCGGCACACACTATCCGTTCATTGAAATTTGCAATTCTTGGAATCTTATCTAGCTCATCTCCTTCGGGCATAAATAAGATCAATCTTGTTGGGCGTAACAACCAACCAGGGCATCTTGAACATCATTTAGATTGTGCTTTTGAGTCTACAGAACGAGTACTCGCAATTCGAGCGTTTGATGAATTGAAAGCTGATGGGTTGATTTATCCAACTATGATTGATTTGATTGATCCTGAATCATGGGTGACAATTACTGATCGTGGCAAGGTAGCACTTGATTGTCATGCCTTAGATAGTCTTGATGAAAAACTTCAACAAATTAGTCCCCATCTTGTAGATATCAGAGCGGGTGCTTGGTCAGCAGTTGCCTCACAAGAACCGGATGCGCTTCGTCAAGCTGCTCATTCGGGTAGAGAGTTAATTGATCAAACCATAAAAGAAGTGGCAACAGATGCGAAGATAAAGGAACAACCATGGTATCAAGCTGATGCTTCAAGCAGGTCCGGTATTACTCGCAGGCACCGTATAAAGTACATTATGCAAACATTTCGCAAAGATGATTCCCAATCTAATCTTAAAATTGCGGACAAAGCCCGTGATCTAGTTTTAGCGATAGATGATCGCTTGATGGGCTTAGCGCATACACGCGATGAAATTTTACGAACTGACGTTCAAGACGCACTACTGGTCGCTGAAATCGCTCTACGTCGGTTACTGTTAGGTAAAGAAAATAACAGCTAACTCACAATTCAATTGCTAACCCAGGGTTTCGTCTGGAGATTTGAGGTAATTAACCCAAATTACTAAAAATATGAACTTCGAAAGAAACGAGGGCATTACGAGGTGGTTTTTATGAATTCTAGACCAATAATTTTTATTGTATTGTCACTTTATTCAACAATAATAAGTGCTACTGAAGGATATAAATGTCACCCTAAGCAAGCACTTGGCCGAGAAGATGATGGGATTTTGAGAGAAACAGGATATACAAAAATTTTATTGAATATTAATACTGAATTTGTTGTTGAAAAAGCCACCGGAAAAATTATAGGGAGCAAAGGTTTTGATAATTCTAATGGATTATATGGTTCTCCAAAGGTTTTAGATATTGGTTCTAAAGAACAATCTTACAAAGTCTTAACGATTTACCAACCTAAAGTTAGCGTTGCTTACCTAGAAATTGAAGAATTTAATAAAAATAGTTCGAAACCATTTACTTTTATGGATAGTGGCATAATTATTTCAGGTACATGCGAACATTATTAATTAATGCGATATAAGAAATATAGGATGTGCCGAGGAACGAGGCGCATCGTTCGTGTTTGATGCGCTTCACTTCGTTCAGCGCATCCTATAAATTGAGTTAAAAGTAATGGGTTAAATAAGCTCGCCTGACAGTGCGGGAACTGGAATTAAAATCAATCGTCGCGGTAGCGACACATCAATCTACATATACCAAACAGTAAAATACGCCAAGCCTACTTGCTATGTTTTTTCTTCACAACATCCACCTTGCCCCTAACAGGGTAACTATATATTTTCAACCGATCAGAATACTGGTGCATTTGCGAGCTTCCTTGCAGGTACTCTAACTGGTTTTGTTGGTCCTGTATCCGTTGTATATCCCGCTCTTGATCCTGCAATAGCAGTAGCCGTCGGTATTGATCCTGCGATTGGAGTTGTTGCTGGGTTTGTAAATTCTGGATCTGGACTTGCTGCCAAAAATTGTCTTGAAATCCGCTTGGAGGCTGAAGTCCACGGGGGGCGGCCAAAGCAGGAAGGCTTATAAAAAATAATAGTATTTTCAACATTCTAAAGCCCGCTTGAGGTTGATTCGAGGGGTTGTCGTTTGGGTAATGATAAAACGAAAGCGTGTATGGCAGAAAAACTTTCAGTCTTGTCGGTTAGTAAGGTATGGCGTCATAAAGTTTCATTTGAAGCCGATGCCGTTATAACCCTATGGCTAGGTCTTTTCTATCTGTCTCGGTTGGGATGCGGACGGTAAACTTAACATGAGGCTTTCTTCTAGGCAAAGTTTATCAATGTGCCGGGTACTTTTGTTTCCGCATGATGCCTCATTAATCTATAATGAGAACTATGGCGACGGGTATGTAAAAATTATGAAAGCTATACCAAATTTGGGCGTATCACTTAATTAATGTCAACATGTTAGGATAGACTCATAGCCCATGCCATCTTTTCTAGTAGCGCTGATCTCTCTATTTTCCTTTGTTCTGGCTGGTTGCGCTCCGCTTCCGTATGTCCGTACGTCTAAGCCCGAGATGACGGGTATCCTTTTGCAGAACGGTATGCCAGTCCCTGACGTGCTAATTATTTCTTGCGCCAGAGGCCAATTGCCCAGGAAATGCGAACGGATCAAAAAAACCTTGACGGATGGCCAAGGGCGGTTTTTTTTTGAAGCCGAATGGGAATTTGACAAATTAGTCCCCTATATCGGTGATACGAAATTCAGCTACGGAATCAGCTTTCACTATCTGGGTCGTGATTTCCATTGGAACGGAAGTGGGGTGGGCGATACGCCCAAAAGCGTTGACCTGCGATGCGAGGTTCGGAATACTGTCTTATGCACGACTGAAATTACTGAGCCTTAATGTGGCAACAATTTCGCCGTTAACGGGCCCCATAAAACGACATTCCAACAAATCCCCTTATGGATTTTAGTTGGCCAGCTTCTTAGGAATGGCGACAAACGGCTATTCAAATTACCGCAAGGCTAAGCTTATACAGCGCTAGTTATGGGTAATATTTCAAATTATTAATGACCCAATCGTCATAATCCCGTAAAATCTCCCCTGTTTTTTTGTTTTCGAGAACGGGGTGTAGCCGTCAGGTTCCATCCCGTTTTGCACATTTAAGGTGACGTGTTTGACTAAGTCCGCAGTATTGGTATTAGAGGATGGAACGGTATTCAATGGAGTAGCCATCGGCGCTGAGGGCTATTCTGTGGGGGAAGTCGTGTTCAATACGGCGATGACGGGATACCAGGAAATCCTCAGCGACCCTTCTTATGCCCAGCAGATTGTGACTTTAACGTATCCGCACATCGGCAATGTCGGCACGACCAGCGAAGACGACGAGTCGGCCAAGGTGTTTGCCAGCGGTTTGGTCATCCGTGATTTGCCGTTACTGGCAAGCAGTTGGCGCAGCCAAAAGACCCTGCAGCAGTATTTGCTGGATAGTCAAGTGGTTGCCATTGCCGAAATCGATACCCGCAAATTGACCCGTTTGCTGCGTGACAAAGGCGCACAACGCGGTTGTATTGCCGCAGGCGAAACGGTCGATATCGAAAAAGCTAAAAAAATGATTGAAGGTTTTCCCGGCTTGAAGGGTATGGATTTGGCAAAAGCGGTCACTACCGATAAGCCTTATGAATGGACGGAAAATGTGTGGGATTTGCAGTTAGGTTATACGCAAGGCGAGTGCTTGCCTAAGCATGTGGTGGCTTATGATTTCGGCATCAAACGCAATATTCTCAGGTTATTGGTAAACCGAGGCTGCAGGGTGACGGTTGTACCCGCGACGACCAAGGCAGAGGCGGTATTGGCAATGAATCCCGATGGGGTTTTTCTGTCCAACGGGCCTGGCGATCCTGAACCCTGTACTTATGCAATCGAAGCTATCAAAGCCATCTTGACGACGAAGATTCCGGTATTTGGCATTTGCCTAGGCCACCAGTTGCTGGCTTTGGCAAGCGGCGCACAAACCGAGAAGATGAAATTCGGCCATCACGGCGCCAATCATCCGGTCCAGCATAAAGCGACGGGGCGGGTACTGATTAGCAGCCAAAACCACGGTTTTGCGGTCAATGCGGCCAGCCTTCCCGCTAATGTCGAGGCGACTTACCATTCCTTATTCGACGGCAGTTTGCAGGGTATTAAACGGACGGACTGTCCTGCTATGAGCTTCCAAGGGCATCCCGAAGCCAGCCCTGGGCCGCACGATGTTGAAGGCATATTTGATGAATTCATCGACATGATGAAGCAAGCCAGCACGCACTGAGCAGTATATAACATGCCAAAAAGAACTGACATAAAATCCATATTGTTGTTGGGCGCAGGGCCGATCGTAATCGGACAAGCGTGCGAGTTCGACTACTCCGGCACTCAAGCCTGCAAGGCGTTACGGGAAGAAGGTTACCGCGTCATCTTAGTGAATTCCAATCCGGCCACCATCATGACCGATCCCGATATGGCCGATAGAATTTACATCGAGCCTATCGACTGGCAGACGGTGGAAAAAATTATCGAAAAAGAACGCCCCGATGCGATTTTGCCGACGATGGGCGGGCAAACGGCGTTGAATTGTGCATTGGCGTTGGACAAGCACGGCGTGTTGGCAAAATACGGCGTTGAGATGATCGGCGCGACCAAAGAGGCGATCAATAAGGCCGAAGACCGTGAGCTGTTCAACCAAGCCATGCGAAAAATCGGCTATGAAGTCGCCAAGTCCAAAACCGCCCATTCCATCGAGGAAGCGCTTGCGGCACAGCAGGAAGTGGGTTATCCGACCGTTATCAGGCCTTCGTTTACCATGGGTGGCAGCGGTGGCGGTATCGCCTATAACAAGGAAGAGTTTGTCGAAATCTGCGAGCGCGGCCTGTATTTGTCGCCCACCAATGAGTTGTTGATCGAAGAATCTGTCTTGGGCTGGAAAGAGTTCGAAATGGAAGTGGTGCGCGATTCCAAGGACAATTGCATCATCGTTTGTTCGATTGAGAACTTCGACCCTATGGGCGTACATACCGGCGATTCGATCACCGTCGCGCCCGCACAAACCTTGACCGACAAGGAATACCAGATTCTTCGTAATGTCGCCGTTGCCGTGTTACGCGAGATCGGCGTGGATACGGGTGGGTCTAATGTGCAGGTGGCGATTAATCCTGTTGACGGGCGTTTGATTGTCATCGAGATGAACCCCAGGGTGTCGCGTTCTTCCGCGTTGGCATCCAAGGCAACCGGATTCCCTATCGCTAAAGTGGCGGCAAAACTGGCGGTCGGCTATACCCTGGACGAACTGAAAAACGAGATTACTGGCGGCGCAACCCCCGCCTCCTTTGAGCCGACCATTGATTACGTCGTCACTAAAGTGCCGCGATTTGCCTTTGAAAAATTCCCGCAAGCGGATGACCGCCTAACCACACAAATGAAGTCAGTCGGTGAGGTGATGGCAATAGGCCGCACGTTTCAAGAATCCTTACAAAAAGCCTTGCGTGGCTTGGAGATCGGCATTAGTGGCTTGGATGAAATAGTCGATCTACAAGCTGAAGATAGCCATGACAAGATCCAGCGCGAATTGCGTTATCCAGGGCCGGATCGCTTGCTCTATGTTGCGGATGGGTTCCGTAGCGGTATGACTTTGGATGAAGTCCATAATGCCAGCAAGATTGACCCGTGGTTTTTGGCACAAATGCAGGATTTAGTGGTAACCGAGCAATCCCTAGCGACTAAAACCTTATCAACCTTGAAAGAAGGCGAGCTATATAGGCTCAAACGTAAGGGTTTTTCCGATATACGCCTGGCAAAATTGTTGGACACGTCGGAATCAGAAATACGCAATGTCCGGCATAAGCAAAATATCCGTCCGGTTTATAAGCGGATTGATTCGTGTGCGGCAGAATTTTCTTCCGACACGGCTTACCTGTATTCCACTTACGAAGAAGAATGTGAGGCGCGGGTTACTGATAAGGAAAAAATCATCATCCTGGGCGGTGGGCCGAATCGGATAGGGCAAGGCATCGAATTCGATTATTGCTGCGTCCATGCGGCTTTGGCGTTGCGCGAAGATGGTTATGAAACCATCATGATTAACTGCAATCCTGAAACCGTGTCGACCGATTTCGATACCTCGGATCGCTTATATTTTGAATCCCTGACACTGGAAGATGTGTTGGAAATCGTGCATCTGGAAAAGCCCAAAGGCGTAATCGTCCAATACGGCGGGCAAACGCCGTTAAAGCTGGCGCGTGCGTTGGAAGCGGCGGGTGTGCCGATTATCGGTACGTCGCCTGATTCAATAGATTTAGCTGAAGACCGTGAACGTTTCCAGAAATTGCTGGAAAGGCTGGGTTTAAAGCAGCCGCCCAATGCGACAGCCCGTTCGGTGGAACAGGCGATTAATGCCGCTAAAGAGCTTGGTTATCCGTTAGTCGTACGCCCGTCTTACGTCTTGGGCGGGCGGGCGATGGAAATCGTCGTTAATGAAGAAAGTTTGCAGCGTTACATGAAGGAGGCGGTGAGCGTATCGAACGATTCGCCGGTGCTGCTGGATCGCTTCCTGGATGATGCTGTCGAAATGGATGTGGATGCCATTTACGATGGCGAACGGATGTTGATTGGCGGCTTGATGGAACATATCGAACAGGCCGGTGTCCATTCCGGCGATTCTGCCTGCTCATTGCCGCCTTATGAATTGGCGCAAGAGCTTCAGGATCAATTGCGTGATCAGGTTGGAAGAATGGCCGAAGCCTTGGGTGTAAGGGGCTTGATGAATGTCCAATTTGCCATTCAGGGACAGGATATTTATGTGTTGGAAGTTAACCCCAGGGCATCGCGAACCGCACCGTTTGTGTCGAAAGCGACAGGTTATCCGTTGGCGAAAATTGCCGCACGTTGTATGGTCGGCAAGACCTTGGCGCAACAAGGCATTACCCAAGAGCGTATCCCTGATTATTATTCGGTCAAAGAAGCCGTATTTCCGTTCGTCAAATTTCCGGGCGTGGATCCTTTACTGGGGCCGGAAATGAAATCCACCGGCGAAGTCATGGGCGTGGGCAAAACATTCGGCGAGGCTTTTGCCAAATCACAGCGGGCGACGGGCGTGAACTTGAATGCCGGGGGTAAGGTATTGATAAGCATCAGGGATAAAGACAAGGCCAAAGTGCCGGAAATTGCCAGGATGCTGGTCAGCAAAAATTACCAGATCGTAGCGACAGGCGGCACGGCAAAGTTCCTCCAAGAAGCGGGAATTCCCTGTGAAGTCGTGTATAAAGTAAATCAAGGGCGTCCAGACACGGTTGATATGATTAAGAATGATCAGGTACAGTTAATCATCAACACCACCGAAGGCAAAAAAGCCATATCGGATTCCTTCACCATGCGACGGGAAGCCCTACAGCACCGCGTGACGTATTACACGACGATGGCAGGGGCGAAAGCTGCGTGTTATGCCTTGGGCGAACTGGATGCCGGGGATGTGAACTGTTTGCAAGATTTGCATGACAGTTTGAAATAAAGAACAGTTGGAGCAGATAGTTAATGAATAAAGTACCACTGACAGTTAAAGGCGCGGAAAAATTGCGGGCAGAATTGGAAGAACTCAAATTTGTCGTTCGTCCGCGCATAATTAATGCCATTGCCACGGCAAGGGCGCATGGCGACTTAAAAGAAAATGCCGAATACCATGCCGCCAAAGAGCAGCAAAGTTTCGCCGAAGGCCGCATTAAAGAAATTGAAAGTAAGTTGTCAAATGCGCAGATAATTGATGTGACTCAGGTCGATGCCAATGGCAAGGTCGTGTTTGGGGCGACGGTCGAAATAGAGGATGTTGAGACTGAAAAACGTGTGACTTACCAGATTGTTGGCGAAGACGAAGCCAATATCAAAGAAAGCCGGATTTCGATAGGCTCACCCATCGCCAGGGCGTTAATCGGTAAGCAGGTCGAGGATATTGTTACCGTTAAAGCGCCAGGCGGCAATGTGGATTATGAGATTATTTCGATAGAATATATTTAAAAAACAGGCTCAAGGTGAAAGATTTAGGCATTATTTATTGGGGTTTAATCGGTAAATGACCGCGATTTGGCCGATACTTTGAATCAAGGTGGCGTTTGTTGCTGTGCAAATTTTTTCGCTAATTTGATTTCGCTCATCCCGTTCGGCGCGGATTTTTACTTTAATCAACTCATGGGCATTCAGGGCGATTTCTGTTTCAGCGAGTACCGCATCGGTCAGCCCAGCCTGGCCTACCATAACCACTGGCTTTAAGCCGTGGGCTTGTGCCTTCAGTTTTTTCTTTAGTGCCGCATCCATGTTGTTATTCCCAATTCAAAGCGATAATTTTACCGTAAAAGAACAGCATGAGCCGAACTAAAAGCAGCAACCGCTGGATGCAGGAGCATTTCGACGATGAGTATGTCAAAATGGCCCAAGCACAGGGCTATCGGTCCCGGGCGGTTTTTAAGCTTAAGGAAATACAGGAAAAAGACAAGTTCATCAAGCCCGGTATGAATGTGGTTGATCTAGGTGCTGCGCCCGGCGGGTGGTCGCAGTTCGTCCGCCCACTTTTAAGCAAAAAAAGCCTACTCATCGCTTTGGATATATTGCCTATGGAGCCGATTGAAGGGGTCGTTTTTATCCAGGGCGATTTTCGTGAAACCGATGTTTTAGATCAACTGACTAGCGTTCTAGGTGCTGCCCCCGTGGATATTGTCCTGTCTGACATGGCGCCCAATATGAGCGGCAGCAAAGGCATAGACCAGCCCAATGCCATGTATTTGGCTGAATTGGCATTCGATACGGCAAAAAACGTGTTGGAGAAAGGCGGTGATTTTTTGGTCAAAGTGTTTCAGGGTGAGGGATTTGAGGCGTTCCATCGGGATGTACAACAGCATTTCGATAAGGTCGTTGTCAGGAAGCCCAAAGCATCCAGGCCAAGGAGCAATGAGGTTTATATTTTGGCGAGAGGCTTTAAATAAGGCCATCCGTCCCCATAAAGGACTTAAACTTAATTTTAGTTAAGTGAATATGTATGACAGTCAGGATGCCCGTATCCTGATATAATTGAAGCTGTTTTTAACCGAGCCGTGCAGGTCTGGGGTGTGTAGTGAATGACATGATGAAAAATATAATCCTATGGGTTGTTATTGCCGTAGTCTTGATGTCCGTTTTTAACAATTTTGGAGGACAGGGCGACAAGGCTGATTCAACTGCACTTTCCTATTCCCAATTTATTGACGCGGTAAAGGCGGGGCAAGTGCAGCAAGTAATGATTGATGAGCATATCGTCAAAGGAAAGCTGCAGGGAGGTCAGTCATTTAAGACTTATGCGCCTACCGATGCCCACATGGTCGATGATTTACTGGCGAATGGCGTTGATATCAAGGCGATCCCGCCTGAGCAAACGTCAATGTTTATGCAGTTGCTGATGACTTTTGGCCCTATGCTGCTTTTAATAGCGGTCTGGGTTTTCTTTATGCGGCAAATGCAGGGCGGCGGTGCAGGTGGGCGCGGCGCGATGAGCTTTGGTAAGAGCAAAGCGCGGATGTTGGAACAAGACCAGATTAAAGTCACTTTTGCTGATGTCGCGGGTTGTGATGAGGCTAAAGAAGAAGTCGTCGAGATGGTCGATTTTCTTAAAGATCCAGCCAAGTACCAGAAATTGGGCGGAAAAATCCCACGCGGTGCGTTGATGATAGGGCCTCCAGGTACGGGTAAAACCTTACTGGCGCGGGCGATAGCGGGGGAAGCTAAAGTCCCGTTTTTCACCATTTCCGGTTCTGATTTCGTGGAAATGTTTGTCGGTGTTGGTGCTTCACGCGTCAGGGACATGTTCGAGCAAGCTAAAAAACATGCGCCATGCATTATCTTTATCGATGAAATTGACGCGGTAGGCCGTCAACGCGGTGCGGGTTTGGGCGGTGGCAATGATGAGCGCGAGCAAACCCTGAACCAATTGCTGGTCGAAATGGACGGTTTTGAAGGCAATGAAGGCATCATTGTGATTGCGGCAACCAATCGACCCGACGTGTTGGACAAAGCCCTATTGCGCCCTGGCCGTTTTGACCGTCAGGTGACTGTGGGGTTGCCCGATGTCAAGGGCAGGGAACAAATCCTGAATGTCCACATGAAGAAAGTGCCTGCGGCGAGCGATGTTGAAGTCAAGTATATCGCCCAGGGTACGCCAGGTTTTTCGGGGGCTGATTTGGCAAATTTGATTAACGAAGCGGCTTTGTTCGCCGCCAGGATGAACAAGCGTTTGGTCAGCATGGTTGATTTGGAAAAAGCCAAGGACAAACTCATCATGGGTGCGGAACGGCACTCTATGGTCATGGACGAAAAAGAAAAAAGGATGACCGCTTATCACGAGGCGGGCCATGCCATCGTTGGTCGAATTGTCCCGGAGCATGACCCCGTCTACAAAGTCAGTATTATGCCCAGGGGGCGCGCTTTGGGAGTTACCATGTTTTTGCCCGAACGCGACCATTACAGCGCCAGCAAGCAAAAATTGGACAGCATGATTTCGAGCCTTTATGGTGGACGGATCGCAGAAGAATTGATTTTCGGTTGGGAACAGGTCAGTACCGGCGCGTCAAATGACATAGAACGTGCGACTGAACTGGCAAGGAATATGGTCACTAAATGGGGCTTATCGCAACGCTTGGGGCCATTGGCTTATAGCGAGGAAGAAGGGGAGGTTTTCTTGGGTCGCTCCGTAACCCAACATAAAAGCGTTGCGGATGAGACTTCCCACACGATAGACGAAGAGATACGTAATATTATTGATCGAAATTACGAGCGATCCGTAAAAATTCTGAAAGAAAACATGGATATATTGCATACTATGGCAGCGGCCTTGATGAAATATGAAACGATCGACAAGTACCAAATCGATGATTTGATGGCGCGTAAGCCAGTCAAGGCACCCGAAGGTTGGGATGATTTGCCGCCACGAGGCGGTGTTGAAATCAACGAAAAAAAGCCGGAAATCAAAACTGAAAAACCCATAGGCGATGCCGCAGAACAGAACTAAGGGTTAAGGCCACCGCAAAAAAGGAGAGAGGGTATCTCTCCTTTTTTGTTTATCTTTACAGTAAGGATTAATAGATTGAAATAATATGGCAAAAAAGTATTTTGGTACTGATGGAATCAGAGGCAAGGTTGGCGAGCACCCCATCACAGCCGATTTTTTGTTAAAGTTGGGCTGGGCAGCCGGTAAGGTTTTTGCCAATGAAAATCACGATATTGTCCTGGTTGGTAAAGACACCCGCATTTCAGGCTATATGTTTGAATCCGCGCTCGAAGCCGGTTTGACCGCCGCTGGAGTCGACACGCACTTGCTGGGCCCCATGCCTACGCCTGGCATCGCCTACCTGACGCGCACGTTAAGGGCCCATGCGGGTATTGTCATCAGCGCCTCCCACAATCCTTATTATGATAATGGCGTAAAATTCTTCTCGGTGCATGGAACTAAGTTGCCGGATGAAATAGAAGAAGAAATCGAACGCTATATTGATTCACCCATGACGACAGTTGAATCTTCCGGCTTGGGCAGGGCCAAGCGGGTAGTGGATGCCGCAGGGCGTTATATTGAGTTTTGCAAAGCCAGTGTGCCAACCCGCTTGGATTTCGATGGTTTACGGATCGTGGTCGATTGCGCCCACGGTGCGACCTATCATATTGCCCCGCATGTATTCAGCGAAATCGGTGCAGAAGTCGTTTCCATTGGCGTCGAACCGAATGGGCTCAACATTAACGACGAATGCGGCGCGACCAAGCCGCAAAAACTGGCGGAAACCGTCCTGGCTTATCGGGCAGACCTTGGCATTGCCTTGGATGGTGATGGCGACCGTTTGATTATGGTCGACCATAAGGGCGAAATCGTTGATGGTGATGAGTTAATCTACATCATTGCCAAATCCAAGCTGGAAGCCAATGAGCTTACCGGGCCCGTCATTGGTACGCTCATGACCAATCTAGGTATGGAGATTGCCTTAAAGCAATTGGGCATCAACCTGCTCAGGGCAAAAGTCGGGGATCGCTATGTCATGGAATTGCTGGTCGAAAACAAGGGCATTTTAGGCGGTGAAAATTCCGGTCATATCATCTGCTTGGACAAGACAACGACAGGCGACGGCATTATTGCCGCGTTGCAAGTCATGGCAGAAATGCAACATACCGGGAAAAATTTGCACGAACTTAAGTCCGGAATGACTAAATTCCCACAAGTTTTGCTAAATATTAAAACGAAAGCCCCCCTGGATCTTGACAGTAATGAGGCGATCCAAAAGGTTGTTAAAAATGTCGAAAAAAAGCTGGGTAATACAGGACGTGTGTTGTTAAGGGCATCCGGTACAGAACCCCTGATCCGAGTAATGGTCGAAGGGCAGGATGAAGACAAAGTGACTGCTTACGCTAATCAGATAGCGGATGAAGTCAACAAGGCACAATCTATGGGCACAATGGATGCTTGAATTGGTGACCATTACGCTTTATCATAAGCGGTTTGATTAATTTGGGGTAGGACGATGCGTCGCTCACTGGTGATGGGAAATTGGAAAATGAACGGGACGCGTAGCAGTGCGGAGTCGTTGGCAAAAGGCATTATTGCCGGTTTGGGTGAGGATGTTGCCGATATCGCCATCTGTGTCCCGTACGTATTTCTGCCCGACATCGGTAACGTCGTCCAAAATAGCCGTTTGGCATTAGGCGCACAGAATGTAGCGGATAAGCCGTCAGGTGCATTTACTGGCGAAATTTCTGCCGCCATGCTAATGGAATTCGGTTGCAAGTACGCGCTCGTAGGCCATTCCGAACGGCGCACTTACTATGGCGATACCGATCAATCCGTAGCTGCCCGTTTCAGCCAGGCTCAAGAACAGGGCATTATCCCGGTCTTGTGTATCGGTGAAACCCTTGAGCAACGCAAGCTAGAGCAAACCTTTGATGTCATCACCACCCAGCTAGATGCAGTGGTTAATTTGGCCGGTATAGCGGCATTCAACAATGCCGTGATCGCTTATGAGCCAGTCTGGGCAATCGGTACGGGATTGACGGCAACAGATGATCAAGCACAAGAAGCGCACTTGTTCATCAGGAATTATCTGGCTGCCAAAGATCAGGCCGTGGCGGAAAAAATACAGATTTTATACGGCGGCAGTGCCAAACCTGACAATGCAAAAGGTTTGTTTGCCATGCCGGATATTGATGGCGGCTTAATTGGTGGGGCTTCTCTGGATGCGGAGTCCTTTTTAAAGATTTATCATTCGGTATAAAACCGTAAAATATTTATGTATCAGGTAATTATCGTAATTCACATACTGCTGGGCTTAAGCATCATCGGTTTGATTTTAATGCAGCAAGGCAAAGGTGCCGATGCGGGTGCAACCTTTGGCGGTGGCGCATCAGGTTCAGTGTTCGGTGCCCAAGGTGCGGCCTCGTTCCTTTCCCGTACCACGGCAATCTTGGCGGCCTTGTTTTTTAGCACGAGCCTTGGGTTAGCTTGGATCAACGGCAATAAAACCGGCGCAGCGGTCGATTTTATAGGGACTCCCGCAGTTGAAAAAGAAGTGCCAGATTCGGGTTTACCGAATGTGGATGGCGCAAATATTAAGGAAAGCTTGCCTGCTGCCCCAGTACCGCAAAGTAATGAAGGGGGCACAATACCACCACCGCCTGTTGCAGTGCCGCCCGTTAGTGCAAAACAACCCGTACCCGTTGTTGTACCTAGCCCAGCTATGGAGCAAAAAACAGCAGCCAAGGCAGAAGACACAAAAGTGGTTGAAGAGCAGGAATCAGAGCTAAAAACGGAAGAACCGCCCAAAAAAGCCGCAAAAAAGAAATAACGGATATTGAATACGCCGATGTGGTGAAATTGGTAGACACGCCATCTTGAGGGGGTGGTGACGCAAGTCGTGCCGGTTCAAATCCGGCCATCGGTACCATATTTTTGGCTATAAACACAAATAGTTACGCAAAAAACGGACAGGGACGGGCTTGGGAGCGATGCACTTGTAACAGTGCAACAGGATTGTGACACCGCATTAATTAGACAGATGATTTAGGATAAACAATCTGGAATATTTTATTTATCCGTTCAACCTGCCTGTTTTTCCATTTCCTTGGGTTTGTCTACTGACCATAATTTTTCCAGTTGGTAAAAGTCTCGCGCTTGGGCAGTCATGGCTTGCACGATGACATCGCCGACATCCAGTAGCACCCAGTCATCGCTAGAACCGCCTTCTAAACCTAAAGGCATTACGCCATTTTCCTCAACTTTTGTAGCCACATGCTCGCACATGGACATCAAGTGTCGGTTAGAAGTACCCGTAACCAGTACCATGTAGTCGGTGAAGCTGGTTTTTTCCCGCAGGTCTAAGGTGGTAATCTGTAGTCCTTTGCGTTCGTCTAATTCAGCTAAAACAATTTTCAATAATGTGTCGGATTGCATTCAGGCTCCTGGCGACTGATGATTTATTAAGTAACGGTTTGCGCTTGATATAACTGATGTTGCCTGATGTAAGTTAGCACGGCATCGGGCAATAAATAGGCCGGATTGCGGTTATCGGCAATCATCGTCCTGATTTTTGTTGCGGAGATTTCGAGTTGCGTTACGGGTTGGAAGTACAGCTTACCTGCCGACTGTTCTGACAGTTCTTGTTTGTTAATCGTGTGTCGGGAGGCAAAAAAAATATCAAGCCGCTGTACGATAAATCCGGGGCGCGTCAATACGATGATATGGGCATAATCAAATAGCTGCTGCCATTGATGCCAGCCCGTCAGGCCATTGAATGCATCGCTGCCGATAATCAATAGTAGAGGTTGTTGCGGAAAGTCATGCTTCAATGATAACAAAGTATGAACCATAAAAGAAGCGCCTTGTCGATCCAGTTCTCTCGTGTCAATAAAGAGGCTGGGTTGATTTTCAGTAGCCAAGCGCAGCATGTCGAGCCGCATAGCGGCTGAGGCAAGGGGAGAGGTTCTATGAGGCGGTTGGGCGCTTGGAATCAACCTAACTTCGTCAAGTCCGAAGATTTCTTTGACTTCAATGGCCGACCTAAGATGGCCATAATGTACCGGATCGAATGTGCCGCCGAAAATGCCGATCATCTAGTGTCGGATGTGGCCGTCACCCAGGACGATATACTTGAGCGAAGTCAGTCCTTTTAATCCGACTGGGCCACGGGCGTGGAGCTTGTCCGTGCTGATGCCGATTTCGGCACCTAACCCGTATTCAAAGCCGTCGGCAAAACGGGTGGAAGCATTGACCATGACTGAACTGGAATCAACTTCCCGCAAAAAACGTCTGGCCTTACTGTAGTCTTCGGTCACAATCGCATCGGTATGGAGGGATCCGTAATGGTTAATATGTTCGATAGCCTCATTCAAGCCATCGACTATTTTTATCGACAGGATGGGCGCCAAGTATTCGGTAAGCCAATCTTCTTCGGTTGCTGTCGAACAACCTGGAATTAAGGCGCACGTCTTTGGGCAGCCACGCAGTTCGACCCCTTTCTCAAGATATTGTTCAGCCAGTGCAGGCAACACCTTTTCGGCAATGCTTTCTGCTACCAGTAAAGTCTCCATTGCGTTGCAAACGCCGTAACGATGGGTCTTGGCGTTAACTGCAATAGTGATAGCCTTAGCAATATCAGCCTTGTCGTCGATGTACACATGACAAATGCCGTCCAAGTGCTTAATGACGGGAATCGTCGCATCCTTAGAAATGCGTTCAATCAAGCTCTTGCCGCCCCTAGGGACAATCACATCGACATATTGGCTCATCGTAATCAATTCGCCGACCGCAGAGCGATCAGTAGTGGCAACAATTTGCACCGATTCTGTAGGCAAACCAGCTTCCGACAAGCCTTTAGCAATACATGCAGCAATTGCCTGATTGGAATGGATGGATTCAGAACCGCCACGTAAAATGCAGGCATTGCCGGATTTAAGGCATAAGGCAGCAGCATCGACGGTAACATTCGGACGTGATTCATATATTATGCCGATAACGCCCAACGGCACACGCATTTGTCCAACTTGTATACCAGACGGGCGGTAGCTTAAATCAGTGATTTCTCCGACCGGATCGGGCAAGGCTGCAACTTGTTTCAAGCCTTCCGTCATCGAAAGTATATTTTTCGGCGTGAGCGCTAAGCGATCCAACATTGCTGCATCAAGGCCATTGGCTTTACCGGCTTGCAAGTCTTTTGCGTTTTCGGCAATCAGCTTATCCACGCTTAGCTCGATCACCTCGGCAATCTTCAATAATGCCGAGTTTTTCTTGCCGGATTCGGTACGGCTGATTTCCCGTCCGGCTTTTTTGGCTTTTAGGCCAAGGTTGTTCATGTACTCTTTAATATTCACTGCTTTTTGATTCGTCCAATAACTTCTCGGTCATTATATCGGCTAAACCGATTTTATAACAGAAATCGAAATAGGTTGTTGCGGGACGAAATCCAGCCTACAAACTATGATCACCATCCAAGCCACTTTTGCAGGTATTCGCTATTAAATAGCGGTTTAACGGAGCCATTCCAAAGTTCTGCTCGGCATGGGCATAAAAAGCAGTTGTTTTTTAGTCGATAAAGGAGCAAAATAATAGTGTATCAATATTATATTAATGTTTTATCGGGTTCCTCGGGGGGTATATATGAAAATAATGGCTACTTACCTGTTCGCACTGATTCTTTCAGTCGATGCTTTTGCACTTGAAAATCAAGAAAAAGATAAAAAATAGCGACATCATAAAAGCATTATTTACTATGAGTTATAGGTCATTGCTTCCTCGGCACTACGTAGAGCACCCTAAACAAAGCCTAAACAACATCGGCCAAATTTCCTTTGGCTTCTAGCCATGTTTTCCGATCCGGTGCACGTTTTTTAGCCAGCAGTAAATCCAGTTGTCCACGGGTATCGTCAGCGTGCTCTATTGTCAATTGTACCAGCCGACGGGTATCTGGATTCATGGTTGTTTCCCGCAATTGGGAAGGATTCATCTCACCTAAGCCTTTGAAGCGTTGCACGGAAATCGCGCCCTTTATTTTTTCCGCCTTAATGCGGTCGACGACTCCTTGGCGTTCGGCTTCATCCAGCGCATAAAACACACGCTTACCTACATCTATGCGATAGAGTGGTGGCATCGCGACATAGACATGACCAGCGGCAACCAACGCATTGAAGTGTTGGTAAAACAGGGCGCAGATGAGGGTGGCAATATGGCTGCCGTCAGAATCGGCATCGGCAAGGATACAAACCTTACCATAACGCAGGTTTTTCAGGTCATTGGAGCCGGGCTCAATTCCTAAGGCAACCGCAATATCGTGGACTTCCTGCGAAGCCATGACTTGGTTTGATTCCACTTCCCAAGTGTTCAATATCTTGCCACGCAGCGGCATGATTGCTTGGAAGTCGCGTTCCCGTGCTTGCTTGGCGGAACCGCCTGCGGAATCCCCTTCCACCAGGAACAATTCAGTCCTTGCAATATCCTGTGCCGTACAGTCAGCCAGTTTTCCAGGTAATGCAGGGCCTGCGGTTATCCGCTTACGGATGATAGCCTTATTGGCGCGCAGTCGTTTCTGGGCGCTGTTGATGATGATTTCGGCGATCTTCTCGCCTTCCAACGGGTGCTGGTTCAGCCACAAGCTGAAACCGTCCTTGGCTACGCCGGACACGAAGGCGACACATTCGCGCGAGCTCAAACGTTCTTTGGTTTGACCGGAAAATTGGGGGTCTTCCAGCTTAACCGACAAGACGAAATGGCAGTTTTCCCACACGTCTTCAGGTGCGACTTTTACGCCGCGCGGCAACAGGTTTCGGATTTCGCAAAACTCGCGCATGGCTTCGGTCAAACCCGCACGCAAGCCGTTAACGTGCGTCCCGCCTTGCACGGTAGGCACCAGGTTGACATAGCTTTCGTTGAGCATTTCAGGCGGGTTTTCAGTCGCCCAGAGAATACCCCACTCGACAGCCTCATGGTTTCCCGCCATATTGCCCATAAAGGGTTGGTCAGGATAAAACTCGATGTCGCCGACACGATCCAGCAAGTATTCTTTTAAACCATCTTCATAGCACCAAAAATAATCTTCATCGGTCTGCTCAACTTTCAGGCTGATCTTTAAGCCCGGACACAATACCGCCTTAGCACGAAGTACGTGCTTCAATTTCAGGACTGAGATCTTATTGGAATCGAAGTATTTCTCATTCGGCCAGAACGTGACGGTGGTACCTGTGTTATTACGTCCAACCGTACCCGTTTCACGTAATTCTGTCTTTTTTTCGCCGTCGGCAAACGCCATCTGGTAGATTTTGCCATTGCGCTTGACTTCGACTTCCAGTTTGGCGGACAAGGCATTGACGACCGAGATACCCACACCATGCAAGCCACCGGAAAACTGATAATTCTTATTGGAGAATTTTCCGCCGGCGTGAAGCTGGGTCATAATGACTTCCACGCCTGGTATGCCCTGTTCTGGGTGTTTGTCGACAGGCATCCCCCTGCCATTATCGCTCACCCGAATCGAGCCATCTTTGTAGATGCTCACATCAATCGTATCGGCATGCCCTGCGATGGCTTCATCGACGCTATTATCGACAACTTCCTGCACCAGATGGTTAGGCCGCGTCGTGTCTGTGTACATGCCGGGGCGTTTACGGACCGGTTCTAGCCCTGTCAATACCTCAATTGCCGCTGCGTTATAGTCGTTGCTCATCCGTTTTGATTGCCTTATTTACAATTTGTCGATGGGTTCAAAATTTGGAGCATCTTAACACCGCTCCAGGTTATGATTTGTAACAAAGCTACTTAAGCCTGTCAAAAAAACTGATAAAAGAGACTTTTTATTGTTAAAATTTGAAGTCATGTGTGGAAGCAAGTTAACTCAAGCTAATAACTTTATCGAGTTAGCTAACGTAACCTCACGATATTTTGTATTTCTAATGGTTAAAAAGACGGATTTTCTATGTGTTTTAGCGCAAGTATGTCACTCGGTATGGGTATCGCGGGTTTTGCCGCCGCCAGCGTCACTTTTTTAGATAAAGAAGAAACATTTTGGGTTCGGGCGGCGCGTTCGTATGCGATTTTCCACTTCGCATTGATGGAATTGATCCAGTATTTCGCCTATCCGGTCGCCGACCAGTGCGGGTACGGGACGAATATGTTGCTTAGCGAAATGTCCCGCTTCCATATCAGCCTACAAGCCTTTGCCATTATGCCTGCATTGGCGACTTATTCCACCGATAAGACGGCGTTGAAGAAGGCGTTTTTTATCGGCTCGTCGCTCAGTTCATTCTTTATTATTGCCACCTTCCTGCCGAAAACGTGGCAACCTTTAGGCATTGCGCCCAACTTCATCGGCGATTTTTTAGTGTCTTGCCTGTACATGGGCAAATACCACATCGGCTACCATATCGTCAGTGCCTTCGGCTTGTTGGTTACACACGGTTCGCTGTTCGGCTTGGCCTTGAGCGGGTTCTTGTGGAAAAATAACACTAAGATGGCAAGCTACCACTGCGTGATGGCGCTGTTGACCTTATTCATGCCGCAATGGCTATTCGGCGTGACGACTGGGGAAGCCGCCGCGATTTATTGCTTCTTTTCGATTATCATCACCGGCAGTTTCATGCCTTATTTCAAGAGTTATTTTGTGGCGCAGGAAGAATCGGGCGAACCCAGCTTTTCCGTTGTTGGCAAATAAAAAAGGTTATCTTTTCGGCAGATATTACTCCTGGGCAGAGAGAATTGGAGCCGTCCCTCCCTATCTCTCCACCCATTCGTAAAGCTCAGTTAGCGCAGGGTCGCATTGACAACAGCCGGAATTGCACGAAGTGCCTGAAGGCAGCTTCCTGACATAGCCTTTATTGATCCATTTCCCTAGCATGCCGCGTAAGGCATCGGCATCAATGTCAAAACGCATTTCCATGTCCTTTAAGGCCACACGCTGTTGTTCTTTCAGGTAATTACGTAAATCAGACAGGATCATTGCAGCGCTCCTTGTATTTCGCCTGTGCGTGTATTCTTTCCGAGCAGCCAAAGACTGAACAGGACTAAACCAAATGCCGACATCAGGCCCGTTATCCAACCCAGGGAATAGTCGGGATGCTGGCTGTAGGTCATCACTTGGTAAAAAACCACTGCAGTTATATAGGCTATTCCGGTCGTCCACAACACGACAAACACGGTCCAATTAAGGTTGGTTTCCCTGAAAATGGCTGCCGTAGCCGTCACACAAGGAGCATACAGCAAGATGAACAACAGGTAGGCGAATGCACCCATTTTACCGTCAAAGCTATTTTGCATGGCCGCATAGGTGGCGGTTTGGACTTCCTTTATGTTATCCACGTTATCTAAATTTAACCCTAATGGGTCCAATATGTTGTTAGCAAGTTTTTTAAAGTTTTCCGGGATGGTCTTACAGGCATCAAGCAAAGCTACGCTCAGTGTAAAAGGCGGTTTTTCTGACGATTCGCCATCGATTGCCGCCATCTGGCCATATAAGGAATCTAGCGTGCCGACGACGGCTTCTTTAGCCATCACGCCAGTGAAAATACCCACAGTGGCAGGCCAGTTATCATTGCTTATGCCCATTGGCTCAAATAATGGCGTAAGGCTTTTCCCGATGGCGCTCAATACCGACTTATTGCTGTTTTCATGGCCCAATGTGCCGTCGGTGCCCAAGGCATTCAGGAAATTCAACACCAATACCATGGGTACGATCACTTTGCCTGCATTGAACAGGAAGGATCGCAGCCGATCCCAGGTCCTTGTCAATACGCCCCGTACGGTCGGCAAATGATACGTGGGAAGCTCCATGATAAACGGCATCGACTCGCCCTTGAACAAGGTATGGCGCATAATCAAGCCAGTCAGGACGGCGACCGCAATCCCCAGGATGTATAAGCCAAACACCATATTTTGCCCACCCACCGGAAAAAACGCGGCGGCAAACAAGGCATACACGGGCAATCGTGCGCCGCAGGACATGAATGGGTTCATCAGGTTAGTCAATATCCTGTCACGCGGACTTTCAAGCGTGCGGGTAGCCATGATGGCGGGGACGTTACAACCAAAGCCGACGATCATGGGCACGAATGATTTGCCGGGCAAGCCGATCATTCGCATGAACCGATCCATCACAAATGCCGCCCTTGCCATGTAACCAGAGTCCTCCAGTGCGGACAGGAACAGGAACAGGAAGCCGACGATGGGAATGAACGTAGCCACCACCTGCACCCCACCGCCTGCGCCGTTGGCAATCAAAACTATCAACCAAGGCGGTAAATTTAGGTTGGCAAGTTGCCCGCCCAGGCCATCCACTAATAACGCACCTACGGCCTGGTCGAAAAAATCAATAAAGGCACTGCCCATGTTGATGGTGAACATGAACATCGCGTACATGACCAGCAAGAACACGGGGATGCCCAAAAAACGGTTCAAAACGATACGGTCAATCCTGTCTGTGGTGCGTCTTCCTACGTCCGTTAATCGGCAGACCGCTGATTGGGTGAGTTGGTTGACAAAGCCATAACGCGCATCGGCTGCCAATATGTCGATTTCGTCATTGGTTTCGGCTTCAACCCTAGCCTGTAATCCTGAAACCAAAGTTAAAATAGCAAGATCGGCTATTTGCTTTGCCAACGTATCGCCTTCCAATAAGCGAATGGCCAGCCAACGCAAATCGCAGGAATAATGGTTGGATGCTAGCCTTAATGCCGTCGAAAGTTCGTTTATCGCTTGTTCTAATGCATCTGAATAGTGAATTTTGGCAGTCGGTATCGGTTTGTTGCGGGCCGCTTGATTGATCGTTTCTTTTAAACCTGCGATGCCATTTTTGCTTGCCGCTGAAATGGCAACAACCGGGCAACCCAACGCTTGGGAAATGAATTCGACGTCTATCTTGATCCCGCGTTGCTTGACGATGTCCATCATGTTGAGTGCCAAAATCATCGGCACTTTCATTTCAAGAAGTTGGGAAGTCAGGTAAAGGTTGCGCTCTATATTGGAGGCATCGACGATATTGACGATAAGGTCGGCTTGGCCGGAAGCGACAAAATCCCGGGCAACTTTTTCGTCCAACGATACTTGGTCGTCAGATGATTCCAGCGAGTAAGTCCCGGGCAGGTCCACAACCTGGATCAGTTGGTCATTAAAACGGTATTCGCCCGTCTTTTTTTCGACGGTAACGCCCGGCCAGTTGCCGACTTGTTGGCTAGCTCCGGTGAGCGCGTTGAACAGCGTAGATTTTCCGCAGTTTGGATTACCGACCACCCCCACCGTAATGAGGTGTGACATCAGAGTTTCTCGATTTGCAAGACCGAGGCTTCATCCTTACGCAGTGTGAGGGCAAATCCCCGTAATTTAATTTCGACCGGATCGCCCATCGGCGCAAAGCGGGTAACGCTGAACTCTGTGCCGGGAGTCAGCCCCATTGCGAGTAATTTCTTGCGATAAGGTTTCCCTGTTGGTTCAAAGCCAACAATTTTGGCCAAATCGCCAATCACCAAATTCTTTAATCCCGTAGCCATAGTGCCCATCCGACAATTACCAAAACAATTATTAGATTCATTGACAGGAATCAATAATCATTCTCATTAATATCAACTATAACACATCTACAGTTCTAAGCAAATCTGCTTAAAATTAAATATTCAGTCGGCGGATTGGAATTTTCAAACTCAAAATAATCCTGACATTCGCGACAATATTTTATGGGATAATCAAAGCTGTTTTGGTTTTAATCCCTCTGCCATGTCCTATCCCACCATTGAATCTTTTGTTGGCAATACCCCTTTAGTCCGATTGCAGCGTTTGCCTGAAAAGTCCAGCAATACCATTCTTGCCAAACTCGAAGGCAACAATCCTGCCGGATCGGTCAAAGACCGCCCAGCCTTAAGCATGATTAAACATGCCGAAGAAAGGGGCGAGATCAAACCGGGCGATCGCTTAATTGAAGCGACCAGCGGCAATACGGGTATTGCTTTGGCGATGGCGGCGGCGATTAAAGGTTACAGGATGATCTTGATTATGCCGGACAATATGAGTTCCGAGCGGATCGCTTCCATGAAAGCATTTGGCGCTGAAATCATCCTGACACCCGCAGCAGGCAGCATGGAAGGCGCGATTGACTTGGCGAGGGAAATGGAAGCCAATGGCGAAGGCCGGATACTCGACCAATTCGCCAATCCCGATAACCCCCGTGCCCATTACGAAGGCACGGGGCCCGAAATCTGGCGCGATACCCACGGTGAAATTACCCATTTCGTCAGTTCCATGGGGACGACCGGGACGATCATGGGCACGTCAAAATTCCTCAAAGAGCAAAATCCCAATATCCAGATCATCGGCGTACAGCCGGAAGGCGAATCCAAAATCCCCGGCATCCGGCGCTGGCCGCAGGAATACCTGCCGAAGATTTACCAAGCCGAGCGGGTAGATCGCATTATCGAAGTCGATCAGCTTTCCGCCGAACAGACCACGCGGGAACTGGCGGCAAGGGAAGGCATCTTTGCGGGTGTTTCATCCGGTGGGGCGGTCTACGCTGCATTGCGCTTGTCGCAAGAATTGACCGATGCGGTGATTGTGGTGATTGTTTGTGATCGCGGTGATCGGTATTTGTCTACGGGTGTGTTTCCGAGTTAGTTTTTTATAGAACAAAAGGCGTAAAATTGTTCGCATGATTGTTGGGTATTTTAGAACAAGATGGTTGGTTTTTAGTGCGCCAGCGAGGTAGCCCCGTCAATTTCATCATGCCACAAAATCGGGTACAGTGACGGTGACGGTGACGGTGACGGTGAACCCAGCCTTGACGTAGCGCGTGGTACGTTAAACCATATCTTGAAACAAGCTGGCTTGAAGGAGTGATTATGCGGTATATGGTTATCATTGAAAAAGGCGAATCGAGTTACGGGGTTTTCGTACCTGACTTACCGGGCTGTATTGCAGTTGGTGAAACCGAGCAAGAAGTCAGGGCGTTGATTCAAGAAGCTATCCAATTCCACCTGGAAGATTTACAAAGCGAAGGCCGACCGATTCCTCAACCTGTGTCAAAAAGTATGTTTGTGGATGTGGCGGCGTAGAGGTGTTGCCTGTGGGTAGGAACAGCAAGTACACGCAAATCAAGCATTTGGTATCATCATTCTCATGTAGAACGTGGGAGAGATAAAAATTGACAAAAAACACTGGTAAACATTATGAAGCTTTCGTGTACGAGCTTCACCAAGCACTCAATAAGGACAAGCGCTTTAAATCAGTTGAGTTAGATGTGAAATTACCCGGCCCCGATGGGATGCGACAGATTGATGTTCTGCTTTGTTACGAAGTCGAGCATAAGGAATTATTGACTTTTATTGAATGTCGGGATTTTGCAGATCGTTTGGGTATTAAGCATGTTGATGGGTTTCATTCTAAGCTGATGGATTTTAAAGCGAAAGGGGTGCTCATTTCACGTAAAGGATTTTCTAAAGACGCTAAATTTAAGGCCAAACGTGTCGGGATTACACTATGCATTGCATCAAATGTAAATGAAGTTCTAAGCACAATAGATATTCAAATACCAGTTGCATTAACATCTGTAGAAACCTCGCTTTCTTATACTTCATTTAGTATTGAAACAAAAAAAACAGGAAGTTTGGTATTTAATGGACTGAAAGACGCTTATACAATCAACGGGGTTTATTTGCCCGATGTTTATCGTGATGAATTGTTAGCTGGAAAAATCCAGATTCCCTTGGTTTCATCAGAGAATGAGTGGAAACCATTGTCAATTGAAACCCCATACACGAATCGAGCCTTGAAATACGATGACGGAGAACCAATCACCGGATTTGATTTTTCATTAAAAATTAAGTTTACAATTCGTCATTTTTTTGGATATTTGTCTGATCTTCCTAATATAGCAGCCCTTCACAATATTGAGTTGAATGAAGCGGAGTTGTTTATAAAAACGGAGGACATCCCAAACATGCACACATATCTTACTGAATATAAAAAGTACGAGGATATACCAAATATGTCTAACTTAAGGCTAATTTCTGTTTCCGTGCCAACTGTCATAGATTCCGGAAGATTAGAAATTAAAAGAGTAAGGTGAAAGCGCCGTAGGATGTGCTTCACAAAGTGAAATGCATCAGTCGCGAGTGATGCGCCTCGTTCCTCGGCACATCCTGCAATTCCATCATATAATCAACGCTATAATAAACTCCACAAAAAAAGCGACCTGATTTTGAAAGAAGCACAGGTTATTTGCCGTAATATCATCAAACACAGCTTATTCATCGCACTTTGCCTGATAGCCATGCCCATTGCGGCGGTTGATACGGGCGTACTCGATGTAGGCGCAATAGCGGGCGAAGGCTGGAAACTGGAAGGCGTTAACGTTGCGGTTATTGGCCTCAATCAAAAAAAGCCGCAATTCCTTTTGTCTGCGACAAAACTCACGCTTCCTAAACCGTTCAATGACTTCACGCTTGCAAACATTTATTGTAATGATTTTACCTGGAATCACGATGAAGTAGATTGTAAGCAGGGCAGGGCATCCGTCCGTTCCGTTTATTGGCAATCGCCCGCGACGAATTTTTCTTTTCGTCTTGGCCCGAAACTTAACAGGCTTAAATTGGAAGATGCCCGGTTGGCGGGTAGCCGACTATCGCTTTATGTAGAAACCGATGCAGAGAACTGGCAATGTCAATTCAGCGCAAAACATATCGACAATCGCCTTGTCGATAAGCTGTTTCAGGCCAATGCGCCTAAACCGAAATCAGTCAAACTAGAACCGGCCAACAAGAAACACGGCAAGTTGAACCTAACCGGGACGGTTTCGGGTAAGCGCAACATAATGCAAGCGTTCAGTATTCTTGCCGAAGTTGAGGGATTAACGGATCAGGCTGAGGATGGCAAGGTCGCCACGGAAAAACTAAATTTGTTGATGCAGTTCGATGGCAAAAAGACCAAGGATGATGACTGGGACTGGCGAAGCGAATCCAAGATGTTGGGTGGTGCTCTCTATGTCGATCCGGTTTACCTGGAAGTTGGAGCGCAGCCGATAACCTTGAATGCCAAAGGCAATTGGAACAATCTTACCAAGCAGGCGGATGTCCAATTATTTGCCTATAAACATCCAGGTGTCGGCATTTTAACAGGAAACGGTGCGGCTTATTATCGCAATGGCATCAAGGTGGATAAGGCCAATGTCACGTTACAAAGTGAAACATTGCAAGGCTTGTTGAACACCTATATCAACCCTTTTTTTACCGAATCTCCCTTTACGGGTGTTACAGTGGCGGGTAATCTCCAGGCAAATTTCTCATTCATTAAGCAAGCATTAACCGATACCTCCATAAACTTCAGCCGATTGCAAGTTAAAGATGAAGCGGGGCGCTTGGCGATCAAGGAAGGGACGGGGGCGATTAATTGGTCGGACGATCCAATACAGGTTAAGCAATCCGACCTTGCATGGCAATGGCTGACGATTAAGGGCTTGCCTTTGGATTCTGCCAAGTTGCGGTTCACTAGCCAAGGCAATCATTTCAGCCTGGCTGAGAAAGTCAAGCTGCCGTTATTGGGCGGTTCGATTGCCATCGACAAGTTCAGTTGGCAAGGCAAGAAACAGGATGAACCCGATGTTTCTTTTGCGGGTTCAGTGGATAACGTGTCATTAGAGGCATTATCGAAAACTTTGGGCTGGACACCCTTATTGGGGAATATCAGCGGGCGGATTCCTGGTATCGATTACAACGACAAAATCTTGCGCCTAGACGGGGAACTGTTGATACGTGTTTTTGACGGCAAAATAAAAGTCAATCAGCTTGCTGCGACCGGCTTATTCACCGATTTCCCTAAAGTATTTAGCGATGTCGAAGTTGAAAACCTGGATTTGGACCAACTCACCCGAAAATTTGAATTCGGCAATATTACCGGAAGGCTCACTGGTTTTATCAACAAGTTAGTCTTGGAGAATTGGCATCCGGTTACGTTTTTTGCTTGGTTAGGAACGCCGGATAACGATGGCTCCAGGCATCGCATCAGCCAAAAAGCGGTCAAGAATATCGCCAGTATCGGTGGTGGCGGTGCATCGGATTTGTTGTCGCGCAGTTTTCTGGGATTTTTTGAGACTTTCGGTTACGACAAGATTGGGGTGGGCTGTTATCTGCATAACGGCGTTTGCCAAATGATGGGCTTGGAAGCGGCAGGACAGGGTTATTACCTTATCAAAGGCGGCGGCCTGCCGAGAATTGACGTGCTGGGGTATAATCCCCAAGTCAATTGGGATGTCCTGGTGGAACGGCTAGGTCGTGTAACGGAATCGGATAAGGTTATTGTGCAATAGGAGTGCAAACCTAGGTTTGTGCTTCGATTTGGCATTAAAAATACCTGAAAATTTTAGTTTGATTGCTTAGGTGCTTGCCCCTTCTCCCTCGAGGGAGAAGGCTGGGATGAGGGGGCGTAAAAGGGTTAATTTTAATCTCCTCACCCCAACCTTCTCCAGCAGCAGAGGGAGCAACAGCTTTTGAAATTTTGGGAAATTCCCAACAAACTTTGGAGTGCATTATGAAAAAATTTTCTGTGTTAGGCATGTTAATGCTTACCGCCTGTGTCACCATCAATATCTACTTTCCTGCTGCAGCCGCCGAAAAAGTCGCGGATGAGATTATCAAGAATATTCAAGATAACGTGCCGCCAAAACCACAGGACAAACCTGAGCTAAAATCTAAACTAGGCCCTGCGTCCCAGAGGTCTGATTTACAGACGAGTTTCTACAGGCTTATGGATCAAGCCATAACTTTTGCCATTTCCTCCGCACAGGCCGCCGAAGCCGATTTGTCCATAGACAGCCCGGAAATTAGGCAGCTCACCGCGTCAATGGAAAGACGGTTTTCATCCTTACAAGGTTTTTATGCATCAGGGGCTATCGGTATAAGGTCGGATGGCTTGCTAATGGTTAGGGACGCCGCCAGTGTGCCGTTAAAAGATCGTAACCAAGTGAATAAATTGGTAGCGAGTGAAAATGCCGACCGTCAGGCACTTTATCAGGCCATTGCCAATGCCAACGGGCATCCAGAATGGGTGACGCAAATTAAATCGACGTTTGCCACGCGTTGGATAAGCAATGCCCAATCTGGCTGGTGGTACCAAGCCGCAGGGGCATGGAAGCAGAAATAAACATGGCAAGAACAAGAAGAAAGCCCTTGCCGACCGAGCCGGTAAGGGCAGTAATTAATTCCCTGACCCACGATGGCAGGGGCGTTGCACATATTGAAGGTAAAGCTGTTTTTATTGATGCCGCCTTGCCGGGCGAAGAAGTCGAATTCCTGTACACGGAAATCCGCCGGGATTATGCTGAAGGTAGGGTTGTTAATGTTTTAACGCCGTCCGAACATCGGGTTGAACCTCTTTGTCCTCATTTTGACGTGTGCGGCGGCTGTAGCTTCCAGCATGTGGATTCCGCCACCCAAATCCAGATCAAACAAGGCTTGCTTGAAGAACAATTTAAACGTATCGGCAAAATTACGATTCCAGAACTTTGGGAGCTGCTCATCGGCCCGCATTGGGGCTATCGCCGAAAAGCGCGAATGGGCGTTAAATACGTGGCCAAAAAAAACCGCGTGCTGGTCGGATTCCGCGAAAAGCGTCATCCTTATCTTGCCGAGATGGACAATTGCGTGGTTATGCACCCCATCGTTGGGACACGGCTTGTCGCCTTGGGTGAGATGATTGAAGGTTTGAGCATCCGCGAACTTATCCCGCAGATCGAAGTCGCTATCGGTGATGAGCAATGCGTATTGTCGATTCGCGTATTGGAGCCGCCGACGGCAGACGACCAGGAGCGGATGCGCGCTTTCGGCAAAGCTCATAACCTAACGCTATGTCTGCAATCCAAAGGTCCGGACACAATAGTGCCTTTGGACGGCGAGCCGGAAGTTATCCCGACTTACGCCTTGCCCGAACACGGCATAACATTCAAGTTTCGCCCCGCCATGTTCACCCAGGTCAATTATGAAATTAACCGCCTGATGGTAAACCGTGTGCTGGCAACCCTCAACCTGACCAAGGCCGATACCGTGCTGGACCTGTTTTGCGGCCTAGGCAACTTTACCTTGCCCATCGCCAAGTATGCAGGCTTAGTGGTCGGCGTGGAAGGCGACCTGCCCTTGGTTAAACATGCCAGGGAAAACGCCCAACATAACGGTATCGACAATGCAGAATTTTATGCGGCGGATTTGAGCAAGGATATCAGCGACCAACCTTGGGTTAAGCGGCAATACAATAAAATCCTGCTCGACCCGTCCAGGGCAGGTGCATCGGAAGTGCTGCATCATTTTAAACAGTGGCAACCGGAGCAGGTTGTTTACGTTTCGTGCAATCCCTCAACCCTGGCCCGTGATGCCGGGATTTTGGTTAACGACCTAGGCTATAAGCTTATCAAGGCGGGTGTCATGGACATGTTTCCCCAAACGGGACATGTGGAGTCGATTGCCTTATTTTCCAAATAAGGACTCGATACCGTAAACGTAAGCAATTCCCCAGTTTTTTGAATATCCCCTATATGGTTTTGAAACTAATAACAAAAACAATCTATCAATGTTGGCGATCCTAAATTTTTACCGTTGGGTTTGAACCTTTACCCTATATTTTGCAATTAACGGAAGGGTGATAAGGCGAAATGAGCAATTTTGAATTATTTCTCTTTATTTATTTTGTAAGCTTTAAGGAGATAACTATGAGCATAAAAAAACTCGCTTTCGCAGCGGCAACAATTTTGGGGCTTTATTTGACTGTTTTGGCGGATGTGTATGCCGACCAAGTTGAGACAAAATGCCGAGTGCGGCCTGACCGGTCTAAGGTATCTGTAGACGGAGAAGGGCTTGGTAATGGCAGTTATTATGCCGAAGTGAAATCAGGTGGAGTGATCATTAAGTCGGGCGATGTTCAAACGATTAGTTCATCTGGCGATGAAGTTGAGTTTGATTTCGATAGCAATACCAATGACATTGCTGAAGGCGCAACCGCTATTACTTTCGACTTTATCAAAAACCGGTCTGTTACAGGTTCGATTTTTAAAACCACTGATAATGGCGTGACCGGCCAATTGGTTGAAGACGATAACGCCAAATGCCGTGGAAAGAAAAGCAGGATGCGTCATGGCGGCCATGATAACCACCATGGTGGACATGACGATGGCCCCAACCATCGTTAACAACTAAGATGGGGTCAAGCCCAGTACGTATCACGTACGGCTTGACCGATTTGCTTCATGGAAAACCGCGTATTAGGTAATACGTCGCCCCAAAAGCGGAATCATTCCTCCAGCAACGTCAACTCCACTTCCTCTGCTTTTTGTGGGCTTATTTTAAAGCCACGCATTTCCAATACGCCTTTGGTGTTCAACGAGATAATCAGGCAAAGCGCTTTGGGGTAAGTAGTGGATTCCAGGTCGTAACTGGACGGTTCGGCGGGTGTTTTCGGATGGGAATGATAAATGGCGAACAGTTCTTCGCCTTGTTCCCGCATTTCTGCCATCGCGGCAATTTGCTGTTTGGCATCGAGCAGGAAACGCTGCTGCGGCTGTTCGGCTATGTTGGCGATGGGGTAACAGGTGATGGGGATACCGTTAAGGCTGCCGACCAATCCGCAAATTTCGTCGTCGGGCGACAGTTGGGCAAGATGCAGTAACTGGTTGGTCAGTTTGCGGGGTATCTGGGTTTCTGTGGTTTGCTCGTGTTGAGTCATATTGATTCCTTAACAGAAAACGTCCCCTTCTCCCTTTGGGAGAAGGKCGGGATGAGGGTTTTAAATTACTTTTTGCCCCTCGCCCAGAGGGAGAGGGGAAGTGGTTGGGACAGCATTGTAAAAGCTTTTTCAAGAAGGCGATAGGTATTGCCCTAAAGTCACGCGAGGTTGCCCTGATAAATCATGGTGCGTCTGCACGTTATGATAACCCAAGTTGCGGAATAGTTTCTGGGCCGCTTCTTTCTGGTTATAACCGTGTTCTACCAGCAAAAAACCGCCGTTTTCTAAGCGGTTACGGGCAGTTTCGGCTATCGTTTGTATATCGCTGAGCCCTTGTTGGGCCGAAACCAAGGCAGTAAGCGGCTCAAAACGCAGGTCGCCTTGTTGTCGATGTTCGTCATCAGACGCAAGATAAGGTGGGTTGCTGACGACGAGGTCAAATTTTCCCGTTGGGACATCGTCAAACCAATGGCTTTGGCAAAATTGGATGCGTTCGACCTGATGCCGCGCGGCATTGGCTTTCGCAACCTGCAAGGCGGTTGCGCTAATATCGGTTGCGCTGACGTGGATAGCGGGGCGTTCGGCGGCAAGGGTGATGGCGATGATACCGGAACCCGTGCCCAAGTCGATGATCCTGGACGGTTGGTTTGTCGGGATTAATGCAAGGCTAAGCTCGATAAGCAATTCAGTGTCAGGCCGGGGAATCAGCACATCGGGCGAGATATGAAAATCCCGTGACCAGAATTCTCTCGTACCCGTGAGGTAAGCGATGGGTTTGCCTTGTCGCCGGTCATTGACCAACGCCCGATAGGCGTGAAGTTGTTCGGGATTGAGCTCGGCATCCGGCCAAGCCCGCAAATAAGATCGGTCTTTGCCCAATACGTGACAAAGCAATAGCTCGGCATCCAGCAAAGGTGATTCAGTCGTTGCTTGCAATAAGCTGACTGCCTCTGCCAACGTCGATTTAAGGGTAGGCATTGATTGCGGCTTGTGTGGGTTATTCGTCACCCAGTTGGGTCAGCAGTTCGGCCTGATGTTCGCTGATGAGGGGTTGGATGACTTGCTCCAAGCCGCCTTGCATGATGTCGTCCAGTTTGTATAAGGTTAAGTTGATGCGGTGGTCGGTCAGGCGGCCTTGGGGGTAATTGTAGGTGCGGATACGCTCGGAGCGGTCACCGCTACCGACCTGTAATTTGCGGTTAAGGGATTGTTCGGCATGATGCTTTTCCTGCTCGGCGGACAGCAATCGGGAAGCCAATAGGGACATGGCGCGGGCACGGTTTTTGTGTTGCGAGCGTTCATCTTGGCATTCGACGACCACGCCTGATGGGATGTGGGTGATGCGGATGGCGGATTCGGTCTTGTTTACGTGTTGGCCGCCCGCGCCGGATGATCGGTAGGTATCCACTTTTAAGTCGGCAGGATTAATGTCGATGGCATCGACTTCCTCGACTTCCGGCATAATGGCGACGGTACAGGCAGAGGTGTGGATACGGCCTTGCGATTCGGTTTCCGGCACCCGTTGAACGCGGTGCGTGCCGGATTCAAATTTGAGTTGCGAATACACGTCACGACCGGACACCCGAAGTATCACTTCCTTATAGCCTCCGTGTTCGCCCTGATTTTCGCTGATGATCTCCGTTTGCCAGCCTTTACGTTCCGCATAGCGTTGGTACATACGGGACAAGTCGCCGGAAAAAATGGCGGCTTCGTCGCCACCCGTGCCGGCCCGGACTTCCAGGAAGATGTTGCGGGTATCATTGGGGTCTTTCGGTAACAGTAAGACTTGCAGGTCATGCTCAATAGCGTCGATGGTCCGCTCCGCTTCCGCGATTTCTTCCTTGGCGAGTTCCCGCAATTCGGGGTCGCTGTCGCTCATCATTTCGGTAGCCGAGGCCTTTTGGTCAAGCGCTTCCGCACGTTTTTTATAACATTCGACCAATGGCGTGATTTGCGCGTATTCCTGGCTTAAGGCGCGGAATTTGTTCTGGTTGTTTTGCGTTTCCGGCTCAGACAATAACGCCGCTATTTCTTCATAGCGTTCGCAGAGGTTTTCCAGTTTGTGTTGGATTGAAGGCTTCATTTTAACTTCTTGGTTTGTTTTTTAATCTAGGCGCAAGGGTTTTTGCTGTTTTGTGCCTTACGTTTTATTCAACTTAAAGATCTCGTGTGCGGCGGCAATGACATCGTGCCTTTCGTTGGCAGCCGCATCACGGATTTGGGTGCTGGGCGTGTGGATTAGCTTATTGGTCAGGCTGTAAGCCAAGCGTGTTAAGACTTCTTCGGGTGTGCCACCGTTTTTCAATAAGCCGATCGCTTTTTGCAGGGCTTCATCGCGGGTTTGTTCAGCTTGCAAGCGGTAGTCGCGGATGACTGTTTGTGCGCTTTGGGCGCGTAGCCAAGCCAAAAAATGGTCGACTTGGGTGTCGATAATTTCTTCGGCTTGCGCGGCGGCGCGGCGGCGGGAATCCATGTTCTGGTCGATGGTGTTTTGCAAATCATCGACTGTGTACAGGTATACGTCCCGAAGTTGCTCGACTTCGGCTTCAATATCACGGGGGACGGCAAGGTCGACCATGAACATGGGCTTATGCCGACGTTTTTTCAAGGCGCTTTCGACGCTTCCCTTGCCGAGTATGGGCAGTTGGCTGGCAGTCGACGAAATGACAATGTCGGCTTCTGCCAAATGCGAAGGCAATTCGGCTAAGGCGATAGCCAATCCCTTAAACTGTTCGGCGAGGGCAAGCGCTTTTGCGTGAGTGCGGTTGGCAATGATAAGTCGGCCAATGCCTTGTTGGGTTAAATGCCGTGCGGTGAGCTCTATCGTTTCTCCGGCACCGATCAGTAGTGCGGTTTGTTCCCCAAGATTAGAAAAAATTTGCTGGGCAAGCTGGACGGCGGCAAATGCGACAGAAACAGGGCTGGAACCGATTGCCGTATCCGTGCGGACTTTCTTGGCGGCAGTAAAGGTTTGTTGGAATAATTTACCCAAGTCCTTACCCAAGGTGCCGGCTTCGCAAGCCGTCTGGTAAGCGGATTTCATTTGTCCCAGGATTTGGGGCTCACCCAAGATCATGGAATCCAGGCCGCAAGCCACCCGGAACATATGCCGGATTAGCTGATTGTCGGCATGGGTGTACAAATACGGCTTGAAGGCGTTAGGGTCAATGCTTTTGGTTTCAGCCACCCAGTCAATCAAGAATTTTTCGTCGGAGGTGTTTGCGTTGCAGTAAAATTCGGTGCGGTTACACGTAGAAAGTATTGCGGCTTCGCTGATTTCGCTCACCTGCCGCAAATCGAGCAAAGACGTGTGCAAGGTATCGGCAGGAAACGCCAGACGCTCACGGATTGCGACCGGTGCGGTATTGTAATTGATTCCGATGGCTAAAAATGTCATGTGACAACAGAATGAAAATATTGGCTAAATTGTAACAGATTTGGAAAGTGTTATTGGGCTAGGCCCCTAACTCGCACACATTTACCCGAATTTTGTGAAACAGTGAGCATTTGTAACAATAGAACTTCATGTTGAATAAATACATGCAACACAAGTATTGCTTAATCCAGAAGGAATACCATGTTATGGGGTCGATAATATACCGCCTAAATAAGTCAGCTTGTTGCAAGGGAGTTGAAAATTCCATGCGAATACGGTGACGGGCTGTTTAGTTGTTCAGTAAGTACCTGAATAAATGTACAATATGCGTCAGATAAATTAACAGTCTGAACCTATTAGGTTTTCTGCTAATCTATGTGTGATATTTAATGAATTATGGATAGGATCATCTGTGCCAATTTTTAGATTGTTTCCCGTTATTGTTCTCGTTTTGCTCTATGGTTGTGCAACCACAAATGAACAGGCTGCAACACCTGGAGCGGCTGTAAAAGCTGTTGAACTGACTAAGCCCTTAGGTAAAAAGCAACAGAAGGAAAGCAAAACATCTATAGATCCAGATGTGTTATTCATGTTGATGACAGCTGAAATCGCCGGACAAAGGGGGCAGTATGATGTCGCCATGGAAGGTTATCTGGAAGCCGCAAAGCGTGTACATGATCCACGGCTTACGGAACGGGCGGCAATGATTGCCATGTATATGAAAGACGGCAACAAGACGAACGAAGCGGTTTCTTTGTGGTTGAAACAAGACCCCAATAACCTGTCGGCCAGAAAAATAGCCGCGCTTTCGGCATTGAAAGCGGAGAATAAGCAGCAGTCCGTCGAACAGTTAAGCGCGCTCCTGAAACAAGATCCCGCCGGGTTTGAAAAAACCTTGTTTGAACTGGCAGGTGCATTGCAAAAAGAGGATAACGTCGCCTTTATTTACGCGGTCATGGACGATTTGGCCGTTAAACATCCCGACCAAGCGTCCATTTTTTTTATCCAGTCTTTGCTGGCTTCGGATTTGAAAAACAAGGATTTGGCGGAAAGAAAAATTGAACGTGCCTTAAAATTGCAGCCGGACTGGGATAAGGCGCTAATTTTACAAGCACAATTGGCGGTCTATGGCGAAGATTTCAAGCGTGCAGAAACCTTGTTGAGGAACGCTTCGCTAAAATATCCCGACAATCCAAAATTTAAGAAAATGCTGGCGCAGGTGCTAATCAAGTCGGCTAAATATGAAGAAGCCGGCGAGGTATACGAAACGCTTTTTGCGAATGACCCCAAGGATTTCGAAAGCCAATTTTCCTTGGGCCTGGTACATTTGCAATTGGATCGCGACGGTAAAGCGGAAGATATTTTTAAGCAGCTGCTAGTGCAAGCCGATTGGCGCAACCAATCAAATTTCTATTTGGGCAAAATCGAAGAAAAGCGGGGTAATTTAGAAAACGCGCTGAGCGCATTTGATAAAGTCACGGACGGCCCATTTCAATTTGAAGCCGCTTTGACGGGTATTTCCTTGCTCGCCAAAGATAAGCAGTATGACAGGGCAGAGCAGCGCTTGAAGGCATTGCCGGGTAAATTTCCAAAGCAAAAGCCACGCATTGTGCTGCTTCGGGCTGAATTGTATAGTCAACAAAAGCAGTATGAAAAAGCCTACAGCTACTTGACTGAGGAATTAAGCGTCTACCCGGATCAAGAAGAATTGCTTTATTCCCGTGCGTTGATGGCTGACCGGATGGGTAATTTAGGCATCATGGAGGCCGATCTGCAAAAAATATTGGCTAAGCATCCAGATAATGTGGAAGCGTTAAATGCCTTGGGTTACAGTTTGGCTGACAAAACCACTCGTTATGCGGAAGCAGAAACCTACCTCCTTCATGCCTTACGCTTAAAGCCGGGCGAGGCGGTTATACTGGATAGCTATGGTTGGTTAAAATATAGGATGGGCAATCGCCAAGCCGCACTGGACTATTTGCAAAAAGCGTACGACAAGCAACCGGAAAACGAGATCGCTGCGCATCTTGCCGAAGTGCTTTGGGTTTCAGGAAAAAAAGAAGAAGCCAAAAAATTAATCGCAAAAGCATTGCAAGATGCGCCAGATGATAGCTTCCTTCTCCATTTTAAACATAAATTCCTGCAATTAAATTCCGCACATTAACGTGTTTCACCGACTAACAAATCACTTAAGCACGACTTGCGTGGTGCTGTTGTTGTCCGCTTGCGCCAGTGTGCCGCCTGTTCATCAAGGCGCATATACACAGGCAGCACGAGCGCATCTTTATGGCATACAGGAATGGCGCTTGCAGGGGCGGTTGGCGGTCGTTTCGCCTAAAGATTCATGGTCGGCCAATATTGAATGGGGCCATTTGCCGAACAGTGAGAAAATAAGGTTGTCGGGACCTTTAGGCCAGGGTGCTGTCGTGATTGAGCTGGCGGGTAATGTCGTTAAAATTGACCGGGGTGGCGGTAATGTGCAGACATCAAATCATCCTGAACAGTTTATCAGCCAGCAATTGGGGTTGCTTGTGCCTCTGGAATCCTTGCGCTTTTGGGCGGTGGGCTTGCCGGAATCAGGACAGGATTTTCAAGAAACGTCCGATGGCTTTGTGCAGGGCGGATGGCTGATCGCTTATAAAGAAATGCAAAAAACAGGCGTTGAGACCATGCCGCATAAAATGTCGGTTTCCGACGAGCATGTAAAGCTAAAATTGATTGTTGACCGATGGGATTTGAATGGCGGAAAGACTAACTAAGGAGTCGGCATGGTCAGGGCGCTGGCCCGCACCTGCAAAACTGAATTTGATGCTGCGTATCGTTGGGCAACGAGAAGACGGTTACCACCTGCTGCAAACCGTGTTCCAGTTTGTGGAATTCTGCGATTGGCTGACTTTTCATCCGGTTGATAATGGTGAAGTTAGCCTGCTAAAAACCATCCCAGGCGTGGCAGAAAGCGACGACCTGACGGTACGGGCTGCCAAATTGCTGAAAGCCGAGACTGGCTGCAGTTCAGGTGTTTGTATCGAAGTGGAGAAAAATTTGCCAATGGGTGGCGGTTTAGGTGGGGGCAGTTCTGATGCCGCAACCACGTTGGTGGTGCTGAATCAACTCTGGGGTTTGAATTTACCAAAAGAAAAATTGCTTACGATGGGTTTGTCGCTGGGTGCGGATGTTCCGGTATTTATTTACGGGCATGCTTCTTGGGGAGAAGGGGTTGGCGAAAAGCTTAGTGAAATTATTGTTCCTGAACAATGGGTTGTAATCCTAAAGCCAGATTGTCATGTGAACACCAAGGAAATTTTTTCAGCTAAAGATTTGACACGTAACAGCAAATCCATCAAAATGCCTGATTTTATAGAAGGTGATCGCCGAAACGATTGCCTTGAGACAGTTTGCCGATTTTACCCTATAGTAGATGAGGCGTTAAAAGATATGTCCGAATTTGCAGTGGCGAGGTTAACGGGGACTGGTGCGTGTGTTTTCGCCCAATTTGATTCCTATGAAGACGCAAGTGGTGCTTACCAGAAACTGAAAGGCAAGTGGGTCAGCTATTTGGCAAAAGGGGTTAATCGCTCGCCTTTATTTGTGAAGCTTGATACAGCAAATTTGAATTTAATGATTTAATGGGTCGTCGCCAAGCGGTAAGGCACGGGGTTTTGATCTCCGCATACCTAGGTTCGAATCCTAGCGACCCAGCCACTCTCTTCGCATGGGCTAAGAAAGAATCAGGAGTGCTCGGATGAACGACACCGCCATGATGGTGTTTTCGGGAAATGCTAACTTGGCTTTGTCCGAGGGTATCGTCAAAAAGCTCAATATGCGCTTAGGGATGGCTGATGTTGGGCGCTTTAGTGATGGTGAAGTTGCGATAGAAATTGAGGAAAATGTCCGCGGTAAGGATGTTTTCGTTATCCAGCCAACCTGTTCGCCCACTAACGAAAATTTGATGGAACTGCTGGTGATGATGGACGCGCTCAAGCGCGCCTCCGCAGCGAGAATAACTGCAGTAATGCCTTATTACGGTTATGCCAGGCAAGACCGTAGGTCGAGGTCGGCAAGGGTGCCGATAACGGCCAAACTGGTCGCCCAGATGATAGAACAAGCTGGTGCGAATAGGGTTTTGACCGTGGATTTACATGCTGACCAAATCCAGGGATTTTTTGACATACCGGTTGACAATGTCTACGCATCCCCACTTTTGCTGGGCGACGTGTGGCGGCAGCAATACAAAGATTTAATCGTTGTTTCGCCAGACGTAGGCGGGGTGGTTCGTGCCAGGGCGTTGGCAAAAAGGTTGGACGATGCCGATCTTGCCATTATCGATAAGCGCAGGCCAAAAGCCAATGTGTCGGAAATCATGCACATTATCGGTGATGTAGAAGACCGTACCTGCGTTTTGGTAGATGACTTGGTCGATACGGCGGGTACGCTATGCAACGCAGCGACTGCCCTGAAAGCACATGGCGCAATAAAAGTCGTGGCTTATTGTACTCATGCGGTATTGTCAGGGGCTGCATTAAAGAATATTAACGGCTCGACGCTGGATGAATTGGTGGTGACCGACACCATCCCGCTAAGTGATGAAGCGACGGTGTCCAAAAAGATACGGCAATTAAGTGTTGCTGAAATGTTGGCTGAAACGATACGCCGCATTACCGCAGGTGAATCCGTAAGCTCGCTTTACGTCGATTGAAAGTTTTAAGATAGTTTTTATGAGCGCTTGAAGGCGCGAGGTTGAGTTGAAATGTCAAATGTATTTGAATTTGTCGCTGAAAGCAGGGGACAGTCAGGAACGAACGCAGCACGGGGCGTGCGTCGTATAGGTAAAGTGCCTGCGGTAATTTATGGTGGTCATGACGAACCCAAGATGCTCATGTTGAGCCATAATGAAGTCGTTAAGCACCTTGAACACGAGGCGGTTTATTCGCACGTTTTGGATGTCACCGTCGATGGTAAAACGGAAAAAGCGATATTGAAAGGTGTACAACGCAATCCTGCAAAATTCCAGATTTTGCATTTGGATTTCCAACGGGTTAGCATGAAAGAAGCTATTAAAGTGCATGTTCCGCTGCATTTTATCAACGAAAGCACCTCAATTGGTGGTAAAAAAGGCGGTATTGCCACGCATTCCATGGTGGATGTCGAAGTGACCTGCTTGCCTTCAGCTTTGCCTGAGTTCATCGAAGTGGATTTGACTAAACTGGATATTGGCGACACCCTGCATTTGTCCGACCTCGTATTGTCCAAAGGTGTCGAAATTGTTGCTTTGCATCAAGGGCCAGAACATGACCTGCCGGTTGTATCGATGATGTCATCAAAAGCCAGCAAAGAGGATGCGGCGGATGATGCCAGCAAAGCTGTAGAGTAATGCAATAGACTGGTTATGATAAAGCTCATCGTTGGCCTTGGAAATCCGGGTCAGCAATACGAAAAAACCCGGCACAATGCCGGGTTTTTGTTTTTGGACAGTTTGGTTGCAGGAAGGTCATCTGCTTGGTCAAATAAACCGGATTTTCAAGGCCATATCTCCGAATGTAACATTGCCAACGAAAAAGTCTTCTTGCTTAAGCCGCAGACTTTCATGAACCGAAGTGGGCAATCGGTAGGCAAAGTGGCGCGGTATTACAAAATAGCCATAGAAGAAATCCTTGTTGTCCACGATGAACTGGATTTCGATGCAGGTGTTGTCAAGCTGAAGAAAGACGGCGGCCACGCCGGGCACAACGGGCTTAGGGACATTATCGCCCATTTAGGCGGCAACAGCTTTTACCGCTTACGCATTGGTATAGGCCGTCCTCCTGCGGGAATGGTCGTCGCCGATTATGTACTGTCAGCCCCGTCCAAGGCTGATAGCCAGCTTATGCTCTCCGCAATTGACAATGGGAAGGGATTTATCGACCAGATCATTGCTGGCGACATTGGAGCGGTAATGAACAAGATCAATAGCTGAGCCACGATAACCCTCTCTCTTTGCGGAAGAGAGTTAGGGGTTAAATCACAGGAACCATGGCGGTTTAAACCCGCTTATAATAAGCCCCTCGCTTTACTCAGGGAAACCTTGACCGACCATGTCCCAAACAAATGTCCAGAACTCCCGTAAATGCCAAAAGTAAAAAATCATCAGTTGACAGTTAAGAGTCTATAAATCATAATGCCGCGTTTATGCAATATCGGAGAGGTTCCCGAGCGGCCAAAGGGATCAGACTGTAAATCTGCCGGCTCTGCCTTCGGAGGTTCGAATCCTCCCCTCTCCACCACCTTTATTACCAATTATCTGCGGGTGTAGTTCAATGGTAGAACTCCAGCCTTCCAAGCTGATCACGTGGGTTCGATTCCCATCACCCGCTCCATCTTATTTAGGCCCATATAGCTCAGTAGGTAGAGCACTTCCTTGGTAAGGAAGAGGTCACCGGTTCAAATCCGGTTATGGGCTCCATTTGAGAGTTTTACTAGATACAACGAAGACTATATA
>NZ_AYLO01000084.1 GCF_000496735.2 Methyloglobulus morosus KoM1 | reverse complement strand
CTATCAATTAGATGCGTTAGTGCCAAGATTAGTGTATGCATCAGCCTTGACACCGCCAATGCCAGGGCGGCTGCTAAAATTGGCTGAAGCTTATTGGTAATCAGAAAAATTAAAGGAATTTGACAGAAAGGTTTCTCCCCTTTTTGAAAAAATCAAAATAAATAAAAATCAAATCCGCACCCTAGAAGCCCTCCGCGACACCCTGTTACCCAAACTGATGAGCGGCGAGGTGCGGGTAGATTACGCTCCTGGATAAAATATTTTGCTTATCCGCATAAATAAGCGCATCATTCGATGCCATATTTGGAGATAAACGATGAGAACCACAATTGTACTTGATGATGAATTGCTGGCCAAAGCGCAGTCGTTGACCCCTATCCAGGAAAAATCCAGCCTGGTCAAAGAAGCCCTGAAAGCCCTAATTGAGCGGGAAAGTGCGAAGCGGCTGGCGAATTTGGGCGGCAGTGAACCGCAATTGGAAGCCATTCCACGTCGGCAAACCAGCACCTAAACGATGGTACTGGTTGATACCTCGGTGTGGATCGATCACCTGCGGGCTAACGAGCCGCGCTTAGCCGATATACTTACACGCAATCAGGTGTTAAGCCATCCTTTTGTCCGTGGCGAATTGGCGTTAGGGAATTTACGTCAGAGGGATGTGATCCTGTCTGCCCTGGATAATCTGCCCCAAGCGCCTGTTGCATTTGCCGATGAGGTTAATTTCTTCATTGAAACCCACGCTTTATTTGGTTTGGGCATTGGTTTGATCGACGCACATTTGCTGGCGGCGACGCAGCTAATGGGCAATGCCAAACTGTGGACGCGCGATAAGCGTTTGCTTGCTGCTGCCGTAAGACTTAACTTGGCGGCTACCGTGGATAGCAAAGGTTAAGTAAAACGAGTTTATGCAAGCACTGCGATACAGACTTAAGGTTAACCCAACTACCGAGAAAAACACGGTGGTTACTGATTATTAGGCAAGTAACTCAGGTGGCATCATGACAGAACTGCAAAACCAGATTGCTATTTATCAAACATCTGATGGCAAAATTCAGATTGATGTTTGTTTTGATCAGGACACAGTTTGGCTACGCCAAGAGCAAATGAGCGAGCTATTTGGTCGTGAACGTTCGGTTATCAGCAAACACATTCGCAATGTGTTTATTGAAGGCGAACTGGATGAAAAAAGCAATGTGCAAAATTTGCACATTGCCGGTTCAGACAAGCCGGTAAAGTTTTACAGCCTTGATGTAATTATCTCCATCGGCTACCGCGTAAAATCCCAGCGCGGCACACAGTTCCGCATTTGGGCGAACAATATCCTTAAGCAATATCTGGTTCAAGGCTATGCGTTAAATGAGGAAAAACTAAAGGCGCAGCAAGAAAAACTGGCTGATTTAAAACAGGCGATTGCATTGTCATCGCGTTTGGTGCAAAACAAAGCCTTATCGGCCAGCGAATCGCAAGGCATTTTAGCCATTTTAGAAAAATACAGCCATGCCTTGACGGTACTGGACGACTACGACCATCAGCGCCTTAAAGTTGAAGGGACGCAAAAAGCGGAACACGCCCGGATTACTTACGATGAGGCGATCCAGCAAATTCAGCTTTGGCGGGATAGGGAAAAGCTAAGCGATTTGTTCGGCAATGAAAAGGACGAATCTTTCAAGGGTTCGTTGGAAACCATTTATCAAACCTTTGGCGGCGGTGAGCTTTACCCCAGTATTGAAGAAAAAGCCGCTAATCTGCTGTATTTCATTGTCAAAAACCACTCCTTTACCGACGGCAACAAACGGATAGCGGCGGCAATTTTTGTCTGGTTTCTGGAGCGTCACGATTATTTGTATAACGCTGACGGAGAAAAACGTATCGCCGATAACGCCCTGGTGGCGTTTACATTGTTGATTGCCGAAAGCAAGCCCGAAGAAAAAGACACAATTGTGAAGGTCATCATTAACTTGATCAATGGTAACAACGGATGAGCAAACTCACTGAATCCGCCATTGAAGGCTTTGCCATCAAGCTGTTTGAGCGCTTGGGCTACAGTTACATCCATGCGCCTGACATTGCCCCTGACAGCGACCGCCCGGAACGCAGCCGTTATGATGAAGTGATACTTAGCCAGCGTTTGGCTACCGCCGTTAAGCGCATCAACCCAGACGTTCCACATCATGCCCAGCAAGAAGCCCTTAAAGAAGTCGGGCGCATCCATTCTCCAGAATTGCTGGCCAATAATGAGGTTTTCCATCGGCTACTCACAGAAGGGGTGAAAGTCAGCTACCAGCAAAACGGCAACGAGCGCGGCGATCTGGTCTGGCTGGTGGATTTTGCCAATCCGGACAATAACGAGTTTGTGGTCGCCAATCAGTTTACAGTCATCGAAAACAACCAGAATAAGCGCCCGGATGTGATCCTGTTTGTAAACGGCCTACCGCTGGTGGTAATGGAGCTTAAAAATGCCAGCGATGAAAACGCCACCGTCAAATCAGCCTATCAGCAGTTAGAAACCTACAAAAAGACGATTCCCAGCCTGTTTACCTATAACGCGCTGTTGGTGATTTCCGATGGGCTGGAAGCTAAAACCGGATCATTATCAGCAGATTTAAGCCGATTTATGGCGTGGAAGTCCGCCGATGGTAAAGCCGAGGCTTCGCATTTGGTCAGCCAATTGGAAACCTTGATTAACGGTATGTTGAACAAGGCGACCTTACTGGATTTGATCAGGCATTTCATCGTCTTTGAAAAATCCAAGAAAGAAGATGCGCAAACTGGCGTGATCAGCATCAACACGGTTAAAAAGCTCGCCGCCTATCATCAGTATTATGCGGTGAATGCGGCAGTGGCTTCGACTTTGCGGGCGGTTGGGGCAAATGTTGATTTATCCCCAACCATCAACGAACCTCCCGCCAGTTATGGTTTGCCCGGTGTAACTCAACAGCCAATAGGTGACCGGAAAGCCGGAGTCGTCTGGCACACGCAAGGCAGCGGCAAGTCCTTGTCGATGGTGTTTTATACTGGCAAGATTGTGTTGGTGTTGGATAATCCCACCATCTTGGTGATTACCGACCGGAACGACCTTGACGACCAGTTGTTTGATACCTTTGCCTCCTCATCCCAGTTGTTACGGCAAGAACCTAAACAAGCCGACAACCGCCAGCAACTTAAAGATTATCTCAAGGTGGCATCGGGCGGGGTCATCTTTTCCACCATCCAAAAGTTTCAGCCGGAAGAGGGCAATATTTACGAAGCGTTATCGGAACGACGCAACATCGTGGTCATTGCCGATGAAGCCCATCGCACCCAATACGGCTTTACCGCTAAGGCCATCGACCAGAAAGATGCTGCTGGTGAAGTCATAGGACAAAAACTGGTGTATGGCTTTGCCAAATACTTACGCGATGCCCTGCCTAATGCGACCTACTTAGGCTTTACCGGCACGCCGATTGAAAAAACCGATGTGAATACCCCGGCGGTATTCGGTTTGTATGTCGATATCTACGACATTGCCCAAGCCGTGGAGGATGGCGCAACAGTTCGCATTTATTACGAAAGCCGATTAGCCAAAGTGATCCTAACAGATGAAGGCAAAAAACTGATTGCCGAGCTGGATAAGGAACTGGATCAAGAAGACCTTACCGTCACCCAAAAAGCCAAGGCCAAGTGGACGCAGGTTGAAGCGTTGGTCGGCAGCGAAAAGCGCATCAACAATATTGCCCAGGATATTGTCAGCCATTTTGAAGCGCGACAAGAAGTATTTGCCGGAAAAGTCATGATTGTGAGCATGTCTCGCCGGATTGCCGTTGACCTGTATGAAGCCATCATCAAACTCAGGCCGGAATGGCATTCGGATGAGTTGAATAAGGGCGTGATTAAAGTGGTGATGACGGCTTCGTCATCGGACGGCTATAAACTTGCCAAGCACCATACCAGCAAGCAACAACGTAAAATGCTGGCAGACCGCATGAAGGACAGCCACGACGAGTTAAAACTGGTGATAGTCCGCGATATGTGGCTGACCGGATTTGATGCGCCGTGTATGCATACTTTGTATATCGACAAGCCGATGAAAGGCCATAACCTGATGCAAGCGATAGCCAGGGTTAACCGTGTGTACGGCGATAAGCCCGGCGGCTTGGTGGTGGATTATCTGGGAATTGCGTCAGACCTGAAAGAAGCCTTGTCATTTTATTCCGATGCGGGCGGCAAGGGCGATCCCACCTTGGCACAGGAACAAGCGGTCAACCTGATGCTGGAAAAACTCGAAGTGGTTTCGGCGATGTATCACGGTTTTGCTTACGAGGATTATTTTGCCGCCGAAACTTCCCAAAAACTATCGCTGATACTGGCTGCCGAAGAACATATACTCGGCATCGATGATGGTAAGCGCCGTTATATCAATGAAGTGACAGCCTTATCCCAAGCCTTTGCCATCGCCATTCCCCATGAACAAGCGATGGATGCCAAAGATGAAGTGGCGTTTTTCCAGGCGGTCAAAGCACGATTGGCAAAATTTGACAGCACGGGCACTGGCAAAACCAACGAAGAAATTGAAACCACCATCCGGCAGGTCATCGATAAAGCACTGGTGTCCGAACAGGTAATCGACATCTTTGATGCGGCAGGCATTAAAAAACCAGATATTTCCATTCTTTCAGAAGAGTTCCTGCTGGAATTGAAAGGCATGCAACACAAGAATATCGCGCTGGAAGTACTTAAGAAATTACTCAACGATGAATTGAAAGTCCGGGCTAAAAAGAACCTGGTACAAAGTAAATCCCTGATGGAAATGCTGGAAAACGCCATCAAGAAATATCACAACAAAATCCTGACCGCCGCCGAAGTCATGGATGAGCTAATCAAGATCAGTAAGGAAATTGTCGCCTCCGATAAGGAAGCAACCAAACTGGGGCTATCCGATTTTGAATATGCATTTTATACCGCCGTCGCCAGCAATGACAGTGCCAGGGAACTGATGCAACACGATCAACTGAGGGAGTTGGCAGTCGTATTGACACAGCGGGTTAGGGAGAACGCGACCATTGATTGGACGATCAAGGAAAATGTCAGAGCTAAATTGAAAGTGATTGTTAAGCGGACGCTTAGACAATATGGCTATCCGCCAGATATGCAGTTACTGGCCACAGAAACGGTTTTGAAGCAGGCGGAAATGATTGCTAATGAGTTGGCGATATAGGTTTATTTTGAGTCAATAGCTTTTTGGATTATAGAATAACCTTTTCTGGATAAGCCCTTTCCCATTAAGAAACCTTTCAATCCATTATGCCTTTTTGACTTAACCCTTTGCCTTATTTATCTTAAATTGTAGGCATCAATACAAAGCAGACCCTGGCAATTGTCAAGATCGACACAAGTTGAACATCTCCAATCGACCCACAGGGGACAGTCGACCTTAGTACAAAAAACCTCCAAAGAGGACATTCAAAAATACTGTGTTGCTTAATGCTTTCGACTCTACTATTTCCAACTCGCCTCATGAGAAATTGATGCAAAAAAGCATATTGAGCCCTTTTTTAAAAGCTTAAGCATTTTCGCTTATATCCAAGACGACAAACGCATTATATTTCTGTCAACCAATAAAATTGGTAAGCCTGCAATACGATCTGACGATCATACTGAGCAATATTTCTACCAGTGTATAAATCGTTGAATTGGCCGTAGAGATTAATGCCTTTGCCACTGATGACTTCCAGATCGAGATGCTGTGGTTTGGCATCGAAATTGGCGATTACTATGACCCGCTCCGATGGTCTTTGGTGATTGAAACGGATAAAACAAAGCAGATGTTCATTATTGACATCCAGTAACTCTCGGCTATTGAAATCAGCGAAGGCGGATGTTTCTTTGCGGATAGCAATCATTTTTTTTATAGCGTTGAATATGGCGTATTCAACCGTACCTTGTTTGTGTCGCAATTCAGCCCGTTCCCAGTTAATTTTAGGGCGGTTAATCCAGCGGTTATCGTTACTTTTGCTGGTATCGTCACGATAGCTGTAGTCATTGGCGACACCGAATGCATCGCCGTTATAGAGCAGTGGAATACCACCGAAAGATAATATAAGGCTATGCAGTAACAAGATTCCATTAATAGCGGCAGTGGTCAGGTCAGGGTCACCGCTTTCTGAAGCAGCTTCCAGTCCCGCCAATGATGCCAGCGAGCCGCAAATGCGCGCATCCCCGGTTTTCTCGTTATTCATAAACACCATACCTCTGGCTGGAGAGTCATACAATCTGCCGCTGAAATAATCGACCAGAAATTTTCGGTGCGGGTAAGGTTCATATCCCGCTGCACGTATATCGTTGTCGTCGAAACCGAAACCGATATCGTCATGACAACGGACATAGTTGAGCCAGGTCGCCCGTTCCAGTTTGGCGGGAAGGTTTTTTACCCCTTGGTAGAACAATTTGGCGTTTTTGGTGGCCATGCCGTCCCACAGTAATGCCATTAATGTAGCGTTGTAGGCGATTTCACATTCCTTGGCGATAATTGCGTCTTCGCCGAAATATTTGACAAGTTCAACAGGGGCGACAATGGCTTCAGCAATAAATAACACACCGGGAGCGGTAACTTGACAGCAAGCTTTCAATAACTGCAGAATTAAGTGCGCGTTGCGTTCATTCTGGCAGGCTGTACCGATTTTTTTCCATAAGAAGGCGACGGCATCGAGGCGAAGCACGTCAACGCCCTGATTTGCCCAAAACAGTATAATGTCAAGCATTTCAATGAATACGTAGGGATTGCTGTAATTTAAATCCCACTGGAAGTCGTGGAAAACCGTCATTACCCATTTTTGCAACTCGGCATTCCAGGTGAAGTTGCCGGGTTCGCTTTCGGGGAAAATTTCCGGCATGGTCTGCTCAAACATGTCGGGAATTTCGCGGTTATCAAACATAAAGTAATAATCTTGATATCGGCGTTCGCCCATGACTGCTTTTTGGGCCCATTCGTGTTCATCGGAAGTATGATTAAGCACTATGTCCAACACCAGTAAAATATCGCGTTTCCTGAATTCTTCGGCAACTTGACGTAAGTCGTTCAGGTCGCCTAGTCTGTCGTCGATTTGCCTAAAATCGTTGACCGCGTATCCCCCATCGCTTTTTCCGGCAGGGCACATCAATATCGGCATGATATGTACCATGTTGATGCCTAGTTCCTGAAAAAATGGTGTTTTGTCTATTAAATCAGCCAAGTTTTCTGCAAAGCCGTTGGTATAAAGCGCAATGCCGACCCATTTTTGGGACAAGAACCAGTTATGGTCTAGCTCGCGCTGGATATCGATGCGCTCAAGTTCCGCAGAACGCTTGATATAGCCTTTAGCCATCGTTTCCACCAGACGCAGCATTTGTGGTTTAAAGTCTTCGCGGTGTCCGTAGAGGGTAAAAAAAAGAGAATAAATAGCATAAAAATTAGCCCCCAGCCGGGTATAAAAATGCCGTAATTCCTGCCTGCTGATTTCTGGTTTTAGGTCGTCCAAGATGGCATTTAAGAGTGAGTGAGAAACCTGTTCGTACATAGCGTTATCCTGAGCGTGTCAAAGTTCCCCAATGATTGAGTGGGTGGTTTAAGGTTGGCCGTATATTCTTGTTTACTGTGTTACCAGACCCCATGGTTTGCTGAATGTGCGATAAAACTCGACCGGCAAGGTTCATGATCTTACTTTATCCACGCCTTGATTTCAGGGTGATAATGCGCGACACCTTCAACAATCCCCGCACTGTAGTTGCCATTCATGCCCAAAAAATCACCTTTTGCCAAATAAAAGGCTGCGGTTGTTCCCTGTTCACGAGCCAGGGTTTGGGCTTTCTCGACAACTCCACGGCTGGAATTAGCAACTAATACGGACGGGACTCTGCTGGCAAGTACCAGCAAATCGTTTCCACTGTCTCCAGCGAAAACCGTATTGGTAAAATCGAAACCTTGCCGTTGCATTAAAAATTCAACAGCATGGAGTTTGCTAGCTCGTGCGGGCAGCACATCCAAGAGGCCAACAGACTCCGCTTCGTCAATGCTATAGATTAAGCTGGCAGCCACGTCTAGGTTAGTAAGTCGATGATTCATTTCTTGTTGTAGCGAGTCGTTATCATATTGTAATGGCAGATAATAGCTAAGTTTATAGTGGTTTTGCTTGGATTCCTCCTGTAAGCGCAAAGATGGTAGGTCTGAAAACATAAGTTGAATATCGTTAGCCGATAAGCTTTGCCAATCGGAAGCGATATACTGTTCCCATTCATCACTATGAAGCCACTCATCGGTACTAACCCTGTAGATAGTCGTGCCGACATCGCCAATGACCCAATCAGGCATAGGCAACTGATATTCCCGAATAGCGTCTTCAACCAAGGCGCGGTGCCTGCCACTAACATATGCCACCATCACTTCCGGACGCATAACCAGGCGGGCGAAAGTCTCCCGGGCTCTTGGCGATTCGGGATGGCTACCATTAGGTAACAGTGTGCGGTCTAGATCGGTGCAAATTAGCAAACGCTTCGGCATAAATTTTAAACTTCGCTAGAGATTGAAAAAATCGTAATGTTCGATTGCTTCCAATATGCCCCAGGCGTAAGGCCGCTCTGCAAAGTAGACATGTTCCGAGTCGCTCAGTATCGATAACTCCTCGCGGTGACGGTTAGCTACCACTACCCCTAAGGTATTACCTCGCAGCATATCTTCGTCGGCACCGGAACCACCCGTTACCAATATGCGGTCCAGTGGAATATGCCATTGCCGGGCAAAATAACGCAAGGCTTGCCCTTTAGATGCCCTAGCAGGAACAATGTCGAAAAACTGACCGAATGAAAGTGTAGGGTTAACTGACAATTCTTGTTGCCGCAACACAGTGAGGATTTCTTCTATCGAAGGCGCGATATTACTGTCGAAATTATAAGATAGTTTATACCGGCTTTGTTCGCTTTTGGGTTGTCGTGTCAGACCGGGCAACCCATCTATGACGCGCCGTAGCACCTGCGGTGTCCATAGATGGTCGATATGGTACGTCCAAGCAACGTCGGCAATTAGCTGAGGTGCATAATAAATTTCTGTCCCTAAGCTGGAAATTAATATATCTGGCATGGGGATAAGGTGTTTTTTTAAAATTGCCAGTGCCGAATCCAGGCGACGTCCCGTGGCGATGCCGAATAAGAATTTTTTCCGTTTTTCACGGACAAATTGTGCAAATTGTGCCAATCCCTCCACATCGCCCAGCAGAGTCTTATCAATATCAGTAAATATTGCAAGAGATTGGAAACGGCCGGTTTTAATGACAGGGTGAATTTTTGGAGGAAGTTCGCGGTGCGATAATATTGGCCTAATAGCCTGCAAATAGGCTATTGCATGGGCATCCCATGAATAATACTGGGCAACATTATTTAATCCATTTGCGGAATATTCTTGCCAAACACTGGTATTTTCGAGAATAGCTAACAACACCTCGGCGATTGCCTTTTTATCCAACGGGTCAACCAGCAAGCCATTGCAGCAATTACCAATGATATCCACCGGGCCACCGTTTTCAGTCGCGACCAGCGGTAAGCCGCTGGCGGTTGCTTCCAGCAATGTCAAACCGAACGGTTCAGTCAAGGCGGGGTTGATAAAAACACCTTTAGTCGCTGCTGCAATACGATAAATGGTGGCGACATCTTTAGCGGCATGATGTTTTGGTAACGCCACTTTACCGTAAAGGTCATAGCAATCTACAACCAATAACAACTCCGTCAGGACATCTCGGGAACTGTCGCCCATTTCCCTAATATCTTCTCGGTTACCCGCAACAATCACCAAATTAGCTAACGACTGTAAACGGTGTGATTCACCGTAAGCTTCCAATAACCCAACAATATTTTTTCTTTCATCGGGCCGGGATATCGCTAATATCATCGGCTTATGCGGTTCAGCTAAAAACTTATTAATATTTGATGCAAACTCGACATCTTGGCTGAGCGCATTAGGCGGATGGAATTGTTCAAGATCCGTCCCTGGTGGGATTATCGCCATCTTTTCCGGCGTATAGCAATCGTAAAGCTCGTATTGCTCTTCGATTTCATTACGAGTGCTGGTAACGACCAAATCGGCGTTAATCAGCGTCTCTTCTTCAGCGTCGATACGGCGCGACACATTGTAGCGCTGTTCAATTGTCTCTAATGGTAATCCAAGCGCCAGTAGTCTGCGGCATTTATCCCGACCCAGAGAGTGACCGGTATGGATCAACGGCAAACCAGTTTCACGTGAAAGTCGCACGCCTATATAGCCTGCATCAGCATAATGACTGTGCAAAATATCAGGAAAGCGCGGTTGTTGATGAAGCCAACTCAATAAATTATCCGCAAAACTATCCAAATAATCCCATAGCTCTTCTTTGCGAATATAAGCATCAGGGCCTGCTTCAATGCGTATTATATGTGCATTTTCAGCTAGCTGTTCGATAGGCTGGGCATAAATGGAATCAACCTCGCTGTCGATAACCTGCCTCGTTACCAAATCTACGCGCCCAACATTTGGCTGCTTTGCCAGCGCCTTAGCCAGCTCAATGACATATTTGGTTTGCCCGCCGGTATCCGCATCACGTCCCAATTCCAGGTCGAGGTTTCGTATCAAGCCGTGGACGCTGATTAATAAGATATAGAGCGGCTCTGAGTAAGAGTTTTCTATCACAGCTATTATCTCCGTAGCTTTAAGTTTGAAATGCAATTCCAAACATCAAACAGCGTTACACAATTCCACACCAAGATATAGCCTACAGGAACTCTTGATTACAATCAGCCT
>NZ_AYLO01000083.1 GCF_000496735.2 Methyloglobulus morosus KoM1 | reverse complement strand
GGCTAAGACGGATTGTGCACGTTTTTTACTCATAACTTACTTTAAATAGGTTAATTATCTCACTGTTTTTAATATAAAGTATTTCTTAACTTAATGGCAGTGACGTAGGAGCGTGGGAACGATTCGGTTTATTTTAATTTGGCTTTCAGCATTTTATTGACTTCGGCAGGGCTTGCCTTGCCTTGCATTTCTTTCATGACTTGCCCGACAAAAAAGCCAAATACCTTATCCTTGCCGCTAAGATATTGCGCCACTTGGTCTGGGTTGTCGGCAATGATTTTGTCGATGATGGCTTCGATGGCACCGGTGTCGGTGATTTGTTTCAGGCCTTTTTCGGCTATGATTTCATCGGCAGTGGCGTTGGATTGCCACATCAGGTCAAAGACTTGCTTGGCGATTTTGCCGGAAATCGTATCGTCATGGATGCGGCGCATCAGCCCCGCCAACCGCCGGGTGTCCACTGGGGATTCCGTTATATCCAGGTCGGCCTTGTTGAGTGCGGCCAACAAATCGCCCGTCATCCAGTTGGCACATAGCTTGGCCTCACAGGCGGATTCTTTGACCAAGGCTTCAAAATAATCAGCCAGTTGACGCGATGCGGTCAATATCCCTGCGTTTTCCTCGTCCAGTTGATAGCGTTCCTTAAACCTTAGCTTTTTAGCTTCCGGCAATTCGGGTAATTGCAACTGGATTTGCGCCTTGAATTCCTCACTGATATGGACTGGCAATAAGTCGGGATCGGGAAAGTAGCGATAATCGTTGGCTTCTTCCTTGCTGCGCATAGAGCGGGTTTCGTCTTTATTGGCATCATAAAGCCGGGTTTCCTGGACAACTTTACCGCCGTTTTCAATCAACTCAATCTGCCTTTCGACTTCATGATGGATGGCTTTTTCGACAAATCTGAAAGAATTGATGTTCTTGATCTCTGCACGAGTACCGAATTCTTGTTGTCCTTTAGGCCGCACCGAGACATTGGCATCGCAGCGGAATGAACCTTCTTGCATATTGCCGTCACAAATGCCCAGATAACGCACCAATTCGTGCAGTTTTCGCATATAGGCCACCGCTTCCTTGGCCGAACGCATGTCTGGCTCGGAGACGATTTCCAGTAGTGGCGTACCTGCTCGGTTTAAGTCGATACCGCTCATGCCGTGGAAGTTTTCGTGTAGGGATTTTCCGGCATCTTCTTCCAGATGGGCGCGGGTAATGCCGATGCGTTTGCTCGTGCCGTCCACGTCAATATCCAAGTGACCCTTGCCGACAATGGGCAATTCAAACTGGCTGATCTGGTAGCCTTTAGGCAGGTCGGGGTAAAAGTAGTTTTTACGGGCGAAGACCGAGTAAGGTGCAATTTCGGCTTCTATCGCCAAGCCGAATTTCACTGCCATATTGACTGCTTCACTATTTAAGACTGGCAACACGCCCGGCAAGCCCAAATCAACCGCACAGGCTTGGGTGTTGGGTTCTGCGCCATACGCGGTGGCTGCACCCGAAAATATTTTGGATTGGGTCGCCAGTTGGGTATGGATTTCCAACCCAATCACGGTTTCCCATTTTTGTTCTTGATGATGTCCCATTTGCTATTCCTATTCAAACCCTTTGGGAACCTGTTGATGCCAATCGGTTACTATTTGAAATTGATGGGCTATGTTCAATAGCCTGTCCTCCGCAAAATAATTGCCGATCACTTGCAAGCCCACGGGTTTGCCTTCCGCAAAGCCAGCGGGAATCGACATGGCGGGTAGGCCTGCCAAGTTGATGGCGATGGTATAAATATCTGACAAGTACATTTCGATTGGGTTTCCAATTTTCTCGCCGATGCCGAACGCCGTACTGGGCGCGACCGGCCCCATGATGACATCAACGTCAGCCAAGGCATTCTTGAAATCGTCGCTAATCAGGCGACGAATTTGTTGTGCCTTAATATAATACGCATCGTAATAGCCTGCCGATAGGGCGTACGTCCCCATGAGGATACGGCGCTTGACTTCCTTGCCGAAACTTTCGCCACGGGAACGGGTGTATAAATCAGTCAAATCCTGCGGATTGGTGCAACGATAGCCGAAACGTACGCCATCAAAACGCGACAAATTTGCGGAACATTCGGCGGGTGCGATGACGTAATAGGCGGGTATTGCCAGTTTGAGATTCGGCATGGAGACTTCTTTTACCGTTGCCCCCAATTTTTGGTACTCATTAATGGCTTGGTCTATGACTGTCGCGACGTTGCCGTTTAAGCCGTCGCCAAAAAATTCTTTCGGCAAGCCGATTTTTAGGCCTTTAAGTTCAGCATTCAAGCCAGCCTGATAATCCGGTACGGGCAAATCGACACTGGTGGAATCTTTCTCATCAAAGCCTGCCATTGCTTGCATCAGTGCAGCAGTATCTTCAGCGCTACGCGCCATCGGGCCGCCTTGGTCGAGGCTGGATGCATAAGCAATCATGCCATAACGGGACACGCGCCCGTATGTCGGTTTCAAGCCGGTAATACCGCAATGGGCGGCCGGTTGGCGGATAGAGCCGCCCGTATCCGTGCCTGTCGCACAAATGGCCAACCGCGCTGCGACTGCCGCTGCGGAGCCGCCCGATGAGCCGCCGGGGACTAAATCTGTTTGCCAAGGATTTTTGACTGCCCCGTAATGGCTGGTTTCATTGGACGAACCCATGGCGAATTCGTCCATGTTCAGTTTTCCCAGCATGACCGCGCCAGCAGCATTCAGCTTTTCAACCACCGTGGCATTGTAGGGGGCGATAAAGTTGTCCAGCATCTTGGAGCCGCAAGAAGTCTTTACACCTTGCGTACAAAAAATATCTTTTTGGGCAATCGGTATGCCCATAAGCAAACTGGCATCGCCTTTGGCAATTCGCCCGTCCGCTAGGTTGGCAGCTTGCAAGGCAAGTTCTTCGGTGACGGAAATAAAGCAATTCAACGATTGATGTTGTTTGATGCGGGCTAAAAACGCTTGCGTCAATTCCACACTGGAAAATTCACCCGCACGTAATCCCTTGGCTAATTCTTTGATCGACTTGGTGTGCACTGATTGTCCTTCATTCAATAACTTTTGGTACCAGATAAAGCCCTGCTTCGACTTGGGGGGCAATCGCCTGAAAGTTGTCTCGATTGTCGCTTTCTGTTACTTCATCAACCCGCAAACGCTGTTTTTGATCCATGGGATGCGCCATCGGCGGAACGCCGTCGGTGTCGGTTTCGCCCATTTGTGTCATCAATTCCAACATGCCGGACAAATCTTGGGCATAAGATTCTATATCATTTTGATCTATTCCCAAGCGCGCCAGATAAGCAATTTTTTTTACGTCATCCGCCGTTAATGTCATTTTTTATCCTATTATTAGCAAAATTAATTTATGATACTTTATATCTTGCCCGAATACCCGCTTGATTGATAAAGTATGACGCTTTAATTTCCATTCCTCAGGACGCAGGTAAAAAATGTTCAAAAGATTTCGCGGTCTTTTCTCAAACGATCTCTCGATTGACCTTGGTACCGCTAACACCTTGATTTATATTCCAGGTCAGGGCATCGTCCTCAATGAGCCATCTGTTGTGGCAATTAAGGAAGACAAGGTACGCGGCACCAAAAGCATTGTTGCTGTCGGTACTGAAGCTAAATTGATGCTGGGTAGGACACCTGGCAACATCACGGCTATTCGGCCATTAAAAGATGGCGTAATCGCCGACTTTGCCGTCACCGAAAGGATGTTGCGGTTTTTTATCGAAAAAGTCCACAAGAGCAAATTACTGCGTCCCAGCCCACGAATCTTAATTTGCGTTCCTTGCGGTTCTACTCAAGTAGAGCGTCGCGCCATACGGGAATCCGCATCAATGGCGGGAGCGCGCGAAGTCTTTTTGATTGAGGAGCCGATGTCTGCCGCGATCGGTGCAGGCCTTCCGGTCGATGAGCCCAGTGGTTCGATGGTGTTGGACATCGGTGGCGGCACGTCAGAAGTCGCCATTATTTCGATCAACGGTATTGTCTATTCCAACTCCGTCCGTATCGGCGGCGACCGCTTTGATGAGGCCATCATCAATTATGTGCGGCGGAACTACGGCACGTTGATCGGCGAATCCACGGCCGAAAAGATAAAGCTGGAAATTGGCACGGCTTATCCCGGCAGTGAAGTCAGGGAGATCGAAGTCAGGGGTCGTAACCTCGCGGAAGGCGTGCCGCGCAGTTTTGCGTTAAACAGCAACGAAATTCTTGAAGCTTTGCAAGACCCATTATCCGGCATAATAAGCGCCGTAAAATTTGCCCTGGAACAAACGCCGCCAGAACTGGGTTCCGATGTTGCCAGCCGAGGGATTTATCTGACCGGCGGCGGCGCTTTGCTAAAGGATATTGACCGCCTGATTACCGAAGAAACGGGCTTGCCCGTCCATATTGCCGATGACCCGTTAACCTGCGTGGCAAGGGGTGGCGGCATGGTTTTGGAAATGATAGATAAAAAGGGGATGTCCGCTTACTCTTTTGAGTGACAAAATTGCCTGATAGATTTGCTAATTCTGTAGTAGGCATAACCAACTGTTCCGATCCTGATTGCAAGCCTTTGGGTGTTGCGGTTATTCCCGATATAACAGATCGTTTATAAACTGATTAGAGACCTCCGCCATAAAACTGTTATTTGCCGAAGGCCCTTCGATCCATGTGCGCCTGTTCATTGCAGTCATGGCCTCTGTTGCCTTATTAACTATGGAACACATTAGCGCACGCCTGGATCCGGTTCGCGCAACGCTCTCACATGCCATTGATCCCATTAGATACTTGGTGGACCTGCCCGTGGAGGCTTCAAGCCGTATCGCATTCTCGCTAAAGTCGTACACTTCGTTAAGGGAAGAAAACAAAAAACTAAGGGAAACTCAGTCGATCAACCAAATCCGGCTCCTAAGGTATGATTCGCTAGAACGGGAAAATATCCGGTTAAGGGCGTTGCTGGAAAATTCGTTTAAACTGGGCGAGCAAGTTTTGATCGCCGAATTATTGTCAGTCAATATCGCCCCGCCTTATGAAAATATCGTCGTGGTTAACAAAGGCACCCGTTTCGGTGTACACCCGCAACAACCCGTGGTCGATGCCAATGGGGTTGTCGGCCAAGTTTTTAGGGCATTACCGCACAGTTCTGAGATTATGCTCATCACCGACCCTAACCACGCGATACCCGTGCAAGTCAATCGCAATGGCTTGTTGACTATCGCCGTCGGCAGCGGTGAATTGAACCGCCTTAACTTGCCATTTTTGAGGGACAATGCGGATATTCGTCCTGGCGATTTGTTAATCACGTCAGGTTTGGGCGGCACGTTCCCGCAAGGTTATCCGGTCGCAACCGTTGACAAATTCACGCCACCGGCAAATAAGCAGATTACGGCAACCCCCAAAGCGTCGTTAGACCGTAACAGGGAGTTGATGATTGTCTGGAGCAGTACAAAGCCAGTGCCGCTAACCCCTTCTGAGCCGCATGAACAACTAAAGGAAGAGGAGCAAGGCGATGAGTAACAGTTATGGTTTTGGGCGCATTATCTTGACCCTGGTCTTTGCAATGTGCCTAAAAATAGCCCCATTGCCCGTAGCCTACGCTGTCTACAATCCCGATTGGGTTTTGCTCACTTTGATCTACTGGTCGCTGGCGCTGCCCGAGCGCGTCGGTATTTTTCACGCTTGGACTTTCGGCTTGCTAACCGATGTGTTGACGGGGCGAATGTTTGGCCAATACGCCTTGGCTTATTCCTTAGTGATTTACATTAGCCTGTCCTTGCACAAGCGCTTGCGGCAATTCCCATTTATACAGCAAGCGCTATTTATTTTCTTTTGCTTGTTGTTGTCAGAGCTCCTACTGTTTTTCATCAAAAATATTCAACAGACCGCACAACTAAAGCCTTCTTTCTGGCTATCCGTTTTTGTCGGCACGGTGTGTTGGCCTTTGGTTTATACCGTGCTACGTTTTGTCAGGTTGGCGAAACCGATCAAAACCGACTGACAACTATTCACCTCTGCGATGCCCGTATGTTGACCTTTAAGGACAATCCAGAAGAAAGTTACCTTTTTCTGGGCCGTATCATCGCCGCTTTTGTCATCATCTTGATATTGACCGCAGGGCTTATTGTCCGGCTAGTTTACCTGCAAGTTGTCGGTCACCAACTCTACTCGACCAAGGCCAAAGAAAACAGCATTAAAATCGAGCCGACAGTCCCTTCGCGTGGGATTATTTATGACAGGCGCGGCAATATACTTGCCGAAAACACCCAGACCTATACGCTTGAACTTATCCCTGAACAAATTGGCGATTTGGATGGCATGCTGGTCAAGTTGCAAGCATTGCTCAACATTCCAGAGGAAAAAATAGAAATATTTCAAAAGCTAAGAAAAAGGCAAAAGCGCTTTAACCCCATTCCCCTTTTGACCAATTTGACACAGGAAGAACTGGCAAAATTTGCGGTTGTACGGCCTTTTTATCACGGTGCCGATGTCCATATCCGCCAGCTTAGGAATTATCCATACGGCGAGCTTGCAGCCCATGTCGTTGGCTATGTCGGTCGAATCAATGAAGATGAGGTGAAAGATTTGCCCATCGCCGAATACCGAGGCTCCACGTATATCGGAAAATTAGGGATAGAAAGCGCTTATGAATCGCAACTGCACGGGACTACGGGGTACTCGGAAATCGAAGTCAATGTCCAAGGGCGGCCATTAAAGACACTCAAGGAAGTCAGTCCAGTCGCCGGTGCCAATCTCCATCTGAGTTTGGACATGGAATTGCAAAAAATGGCTTACGAGGCACTGGAAAATTATAATGGTGCGGTTGTCGCTATCGAAATTGAAACCGGTGGGGTGTTAACTTTCGTCAGTCGTCCCGGTTTTGACCCTAATCCCTTCGTAATCGGTATCGGCAATGCGGCCTATCAAGCGCTGCAATCATCGCCAGACCAGCCCCTGTATAACCGTGCATTACGTGGACTTTATCCGCCCGGCTCCACCATCAAGCCGTTTATGGCATTGGCTGGACTTGAATACAATGCCGTCGGTGTAAGGCAGCAATTTAACTGCCCAGGTTACTATCAGTTGCCTAATGACAGCCACCATTACCGGGATTGGCGAAAAGGCGGACACGGCCCGATCAATGTCAGCGAGGCCGTCACCCAATCTTGTGATGTCTATTTCTATCGGCTGGCGAGCATATTGGGCATAGACCGGATCCACAGTTTTTTGCAACAATTTGGTTTTGGCGAAAAAACAGGCATCGACTTAATGGGGGAAAAATCAGGTTTGCTTCCGTCCCGCGAATGGAAAATGGCCAAAAAAAGCCAGCCCTGGTTCCCAGGCGAAACCGTCATTACAGGCATAGGCCAAGGCTATCATCAAGTCACTATGTTGCAACTTGCAAAGGCCACCGCGACGTTGGCAAATAAGGGCAATATCATAATTCCCCATTTGGTGGACAAGATTGTCACTGACATCACGAGCAAACCCAGCGAAAACCAACCCAAATCTACCATTCCGCTAAAACCCGCTAATCTTAATACCGTAATAGCGGCAATGATCAATGTCATCCACAGTAACCGAGGTACGGCAAGGAGCATAGGGCTGGACATTAATTACCATATCGCTGGCAAAACCGGAACGGCGCAGGTGATAAACATTAAGCAAAATGCCAGTTACAACGAACATCAAATCGATTTCAAGCAACGCGACCATGCCTTGTTCATATCATTCGCACCTGCCGAAAACCCAAAAATTGCGGTGGCTGTGATAGCTGAAAATGGTGGCCACGGCGGGTCGGTGGCAGCGCCCATTGCAGCCAAAATTATCAAACAATATTTGCGTGATAAGCAAACAACACAACCATGAATATTGAATCCCGCCGCGAACAATTCCAAACTCCCTCGCTTACCGAACGTATACTCGGCAAACTGCATATTGATATCCCCTTGTTGGTCTGCCTACTGCTTATTTCGCTGCTTAGTTTTGTTATTCTCTACAGTGCAGGAAGCCAGGAAATGGGACTGATATATCGGCAGGCTGCGCGGGTCGGTCTTGCATTCCTGCTTATGGCGGTGCTGGCGCACATCAATCCTTATCAATTCAAGCGTTATTCGGCACTGTTGTTCGGTATAGGTATTGCCCTGCTGGTTGCGGTATTGATAATGGGGCATATCGGTAAAGGGGCGCAACGCTGGCTAGACCTGGGTGTTTTGCGTTTTCAACCGGCAGAAATGATTAAGATAACAACACCCATGATGATTGCCTGGTATCTTGCTGACCATGCCTTGCCTATTAAGCCGCAACAACTGTTGATTTCCGGCATTCTTATTTTGATACCTACCCTGTTAATAGCCAAACAACCGGATTTGGGTACGGCCATATTGGTCGCAAGTTCCGGTGGGGCCGTGTTGTTTTTCGCAGGTTTGTCTTGGCTTTTTATTTTGGCAATCCTTGTCTCCCTTTCGGCTCTGGCCCCCATCGTTTGGCATTATTTTCTGCATGATTACCAACGCGCCCGCATTATTACGCTTTTAGATCCCGAAGCCGATCCTTTGGGTAAGGGTTATCACATTATCCAATCAAAAATTGCCATTGGCTCAGGCGGCATTTATGGTAAAGGTTGGCTGGGCAGCAAACAATCCGAGCTGGAATTCCTGCCGGAAAGTTCCACCGATTTCATTTTTGCCGTCTTCGCCGAAGAATTCGGGCTGTTCGGTTGTCTTGGTCTGCTGGCGCTTTATCTATTGGTCATTGGCCGATGCTTATATATAGCCTCACAAGCTCAAGATACCTTTAGTCGGTTATTGGCGGGCAGCCTGGCCTTCACTTTTTTTGTCTATGTGTTCGTCAATATCGGCATGGTTATCGGTGTCCTGCCCGTGGTGGGCGTGCCCTTGCCCATGATTAGCTATGGGGGCACTTCGATTGTCACCTTATTGGCCGGTTTTGGCATCTTGATGTCCATACACACACACAAGCAGCTTATTCCCCATTAAAAACATGAAAATTAAAAATTATTTTTTGCGATTATTCATAAGTTGCGCTTGTTTTGTCATTTTGTCCTGTGCCAATCCCGTCAAAAACCAGGAAACCGTTGATGGTTTTATTAAGCAAATGGCCTCAAGGCACCAATTTAATGAGGCTGCATTAACTGATTTATTCGATCATGTTGAATTAAAAGACGACATCATCAAAAAAATTTCAAAACCGTCCGAGAGCTTGCCCTGGTACAAATACCGCGAAATTTTCCTAAAAACGCCGCGAATCAAGGCCGGAGTGCAATTTTGGCAAGAAAATGAGCAAATTTTGGCTACCATCGAACAGGAAACCGGCGTTCCTGCCGCAATTATCGTCGCCATTATTGGCGTTGAGACGATGTATGGAAAACACACAGGCAATTATCGCGTCATTGATGCGCTCGCCACACTTGCTTTTGATTACCCGCCCCGCAGCCAATTTTTTCGAAACGAACTGGAAGAATTTTTATTGCTATGCCGAGAAGAGCATATTGATCCTTTAACGCCTTTGGGTTCGTATGCGGGCGCGTTAGGGATGCCGCAATTCATGCCTAGCAGCTATCGCAATTATGCTATTGATTATAATAAAGATAATAGTCGAGATATTTGGCATAACTCGCAAGATGTTATTGCCAGTATCGCAAATTATTTTGTCAAACATGGCTGGCAAGCGGGCCAACCTGTCGCTTTTAGGCTCTGTGATAAATGTCACAAAACTGTAAACACTTTTCCTTTCCTTAAGGAAGATTTAAGCTTGATTAAGTCTAATGCAATTAACCCAAACATAAGTAGACCTTTACTTTCAATCAAAAAAGCGAAAATTATCGCTTTTAAACAAGAGGATGGCGAAGAATTATGGGCAGCTTTAGACAATTTTTATGTGATTACTCGTTACAACCACAGTCCCCTATATGCAATGGCTGTTTTTCAGTTGGGCCTTGCCATTTCTAATCAAAGAATTTCCTCCCTTTATGAAAAAGATCATAATCTTACCAGTCATGCTGGCACTTAACGCTTGTTCCACTAATCAGATAAAGACCAGCGAAGCCCCACCGATACAAACACCATCACTCTACCAACAAGTATCGCCCCCCAAAGCAACGTTAGTGACCCTTGAGCTGCCTGAGCAGGCAAAACACCCAATGAGGCATCATTCGATCATCGAATTGGGCAGGGGTTCTTTAGAAAGCAATAGGGATTTAGAAAATTTTAAACAATCCACCTTTCAAGAGAGTTGGTTACCTCGAATAGCCCGCTACATAAAGAAGGGCATCGCTTCATGGTATGGCCCAGGATTTCACGGAAAAAAGACGGCTACCGGCGAAATATTTGATATGTATGAAATGACCGCAGCCCACAAAACCTTGCCGATCCCGTCTTATGCACAGGTGACTAACCTCGAAAATAACAAAACTGTAGTCGTCCGCATCAACGACAGGGGGCCTTTCGTGGGTAGCAGGCTTGTGGATTTATCGTACGCCGCCGCGAAAAAAATTGGTATCCAGGGTGAAGGCACAGGCAAAGTGGAAATAAAGGCTATTTCCCAGTTGCAAGCATTGCCGCAAATCCAACAAACTGCCGAAAGCCAGAATAAAAAAGTGTATTTCCAGGTAGGCAGCTTTGGCAGCGCGAGCAAGGCATTAAAATTGCAAGGAAAAATCGCTTCCAATAACATGCCAGAGCCAACGATCCACACCTCAAAACATCGCAAGAACACCTTGTACAAAGTCCAAATAGGCCCTATCAAATCCACGGAAAATGCAGAAATGCTGAGCTACCAATTGGCAAAAATAGGTATCACAGACCCTCAGATAGTCACAGCAAGCGCACAAAACTAAAATTACGCATGGTACAATGAAACATTGTTTACCTAAAAGACCATGCTTAATACATGAACTATCTGAAAAGTCCCGTCGGTTCTCTTTTTTTACTATTAATCTTACTCGCGACGCACTTAATAGCCATTGCTGAAGAAGCTGAGGTGCCTATACCTGCGCCTCCGAGCATTGCCGCTACCAGCCATATCCTGATCGATTACAATTCTGGCAAAGTACTTGCTGAAAACAATGCTGACGCAAAACTCGCGCCCGCCAGCCTTACCAAAATACTGACGGTCTACGTCGTTTTCAAGGAAATCAAAAACGGTCATTTGCATCTGGACGATAAAGTGACTATCAGCCAGAACGCTTGGAAAACCAGCGGTTCCAAAATGTTCGTCAAGGTCAATGACCAAGTCAAGGTCGAAGATTTGCTGAAAGGCGTCATTATCCAATCCGGCAACGATGCCAGTGTCGCCCTGGCTGAACATGTGGCAGGCAACGAAGCGACGTTTGCCGAACTCATGAACCAACACGCCGCCCGTTTGGGCATGGTCAATAGCCATTTTGAAAACAGCGACGGCTTGCCTAGTGACGGGCATTACACTACGGCTAGAGACCTCACCATTATCACCACAGCACTAATAAAAGAATTTCCCGAATTTTACCTTTGGTTTTCGCAAAAAGAATTCACCTACAACAAGATCACCCAGCAAAACCGCAACTTGCTGCTAGGCCGTGATGAAACGGTAGATGGCGTAAAAACGGGACATACTGACGAAGCGGGTTATTGTCTGGTTGCATCCGCGCTACGTAACGGAATGCGCCTGATTTCTGTCGTCATGGGTACGGAAAGCATGATTGTACGGGCGAATGAAAACCAAGCTTTAATTAACTACGGCTTCCGTTTTTTTGAATCGCATCGCCTTTACGAAGGGAAAAAGGTCATTCAGGAAACCAGGATATGGAAAGGTGAAACAGAAACCCTACCATTAGGGCTGGCGGATGATCTTTTCGTCACAATTCCACGCCGCCGTTACAATGATATCGCGGCCTCGGTCAATGTCGACAAACAAATTCTGGCTTCCGTAAAAGCGGGCGTAAAACTCGGCACGGTGACCGTTAAGCTTAAAGATGCGGTTATTGCCACTAAGGATTTGGTGGCGCTTAAGGATGTTGAAAAAGGCGGCATATTCAGGCGGCTTTATGATAGCGTGTTGATGATGATTAAGAAAAACGATGCAAACTGAAACCGTTTACCTCAATGGCGAATATTTGGCCTTAGCCGATGCTAAGATTTCGGTTATGGATCGGGGATTTCTGTTTGGCGATGGTGTTTACGAGGTAATTCCGGCTTATGCGGGGAAATTGTTCCGCTTGGAAGACCACCTGGAGCGTTTGGACAATAGCCTTAAATCGATACGGTTACAAAACCCCCATAGCCATGAGCAATGGCGCACCATTCTGTCCCCACTACTCAAGAACGGCCAAGACCAGTCCGTTTATCTCCAGATTACCCGTGGTGTCGCGCCTAAGAGGGATCATGCTTTCCCTCAGAAAGTAACGCCTACAGTATTCGCTATGGTGTCCGGCATCACCCCGCATTCTGACCCCGATAACGGTGTCAAAGCGGTCAGTATGGAAGATAGCCGCTGGAAACTGTGCGATACCAAGGCGATTACGTTATTGGCTAATGTCCTGCTCAGGCAAGCCGCCGTTGAGCAGGGGTGTGCCGAAGCTATCTTATTTAAAGATGGTTATCTGACAGAAGGTGCGGCCAGTAATGTATTTGCGGTCATTGACGGCATTTTGGTAACGGCACCAAAAAGCCCAGCCATACTGCCCGGCATAACCCGCGACGTGATCCTGGAAATTGCCAGAAAAAATGACATCCCAAGCAGCGAACAAGCCATAGCTAAGGCTGACATTCAAAAAGCGAGCGAACTGTGGATAACCAGTTCCACACGGGAAATTATCCCCGTCGTTGAGCTGGACGGTGAAAAGATAGCGGACGGCAAACCGGGGCTCGTTTGGAAAATGTTTTACAAGCTCTTTCAGGAATACAAACAGTCATTACGATGAGCGATGAAACCCTGTTGGAATTCCCTTGCCAATTTGCCATCAAGGCGATGGGCAAGAACAATCTTGAGTTTGACTTGCTGGTCATCGAAATCGTCCGTCGCCATGCGCCCGACCTTTTTGAACAGGCAGTCAGTGCGCGACCCAGCAAAGACGGCAACTATCTAGCGGTAACCGTTACGATACAAGCCTCCAGCAAACAACAGTTGGATGCCATCTACCGGGATTTGTCGGGTCATCCGCAAGTATTGATGGCCTTGTAAGGCGATTAAGAAACTTCCTCTCCTCCTGGGGAGGGATGGGGTGAAAAGAATAAAATTAAATGTCTGCATCCCCATCATTTGTAATCATGCCAACAACAATCCGCGAACTGGGTGTGCAGCCTTATGAACCCATTTGGCAGGAAATGCAACGGCTTACTCAGGAACGCACGGACCAGACCCATGATGAAATTTGGGTGCTGGAACACTTGCCTGTTTATACCTTGGGCTTGAACGGCAAACAAGAGCACCTGTTAAACCCCGGTGACATTCCCGTCATCCAGAGTGACCGAGGCGGACAGGTGACTTACCATGGCCCTGGACAACTGATTGTCTACACCTTGCTCGACATCAAACGCCGAAAATTGGGGATAAGGCAATTGGTCACACTGCTGGAACAATCGATGGTAACGGCTTTGGCGCAATTTGGCGTAACAGCCACGGCCAACCCCCAAGCCCCAGGCGTTTATGTGGATGGCAAAAAAATCGGCTCCATCGGCATTCGGATCAAAAACAATGCGAGCTATCATGGCATTAGCCTTAACAATAACATGGACTTAACGCCTTTTGACCATATCAACACTTGTGGTTATCGGGATTTACAGGTAACACAATTGGCAGACTTTGGCATTGATATCAGTACGGCTGATCTCGCTATTCCCGTTGTTAATGCAATTAATACCTCACTCTATTCATGAACATCAAAGCCCCGTCCCGTTCCACACCCGAATCCCACCAGCGCAATGCCGAAAAACTGGCGCGGATACCCATCAAGGTCGAACAACCCGAAACGGTGCTGCGTAAGCCGGATTGGATACGCATCAAGTTATCAGCCAGTGACGAAATCACCCGCGTCAAACAATTGTTGCGAGAACACAAGCTGCATACCGTCTGCGAAGAAGCCGCTTGCCCTAATTTAGCGGAATGTTTCCAGCACGGCACGGCAACTTTCATGATTATGGGCGATTTATGCACCCGCCGTTGCCCTTTCTGCGATGTCGCACACGGTAAGCCGCTCCCGCTCGACAAAGACGAACCGCAGCACTTGGCAAACGCCATCAAAGCGATGGCCTTAAAATATGTCGTGATTACTTCAGTAGACCGCGACGATTTGCGTGATGGCGGTGCAGGCCATTTTGCCGATTGCATCAAGCAAATTCGCCAGCAAACGCCCAGCACCAAAATAGAAATCCTCGTACCCGACTTTCGTGGGCGTATTGACAGGGCAGTTGCCATCCTCGCAAACGAACCGTGTGACGTGTTCAACCACAACCTGGAAACCGTACCCAGGCTGTACAAACAAGTCCGCCCCGGCTCTGACTACCAAGGTTCGTTGAACCTGCTGAAGCAATTTCACCAAGCCCAACCGGCCATCCCGACAAAATCCGGGTTGATGCTCGGTGTCGGGGAAGAAAAAGAAGAAGTCCATCAAGTCATGCAGGATTTGCTGGCGCATGGTTGCAGCATGTTGACGCTGGGGCAGTATTTGCAACCGAGTAAAGCCCATCTCCCCGTTAAGGCTTACGTAACTCCCGCCGAATTCGACGAATACGGCAAGATTGCAAAGGCAATGGGCTTTAAACAAGTCGCCAGTGCGCCTATGGTACGGTCATCCTATCACGCTGACTTACAAGCGAAAGAGATTGTGGGTTAATTTCAGTCATTAAAACACCAGGATTGCCAAAACCTATTTGTTGAATGTAAGTATATTCCTTTTGGAGGCAGTTAAAGACCTGCAATTGATCGTAGTTGAGAAATTACATAAGAAACCCTTGATTGGCTATTTATATCTCCATGCAAATGCCATGAAAGCTTATTAACAAAGTCAGGGATGGCAAGCAAATCGTCAATTTCTTCCGCCAAGTATTTTTTTGCACTTTCTCCCGCTTGGTTTATTTCAAAAACTAACTCCTGACGACCATCAATTACATTCACAATATCTTCAATGTCATGGCTTTGTCCATAATCCCCATTACCTCTTTTGTAAAATGCTTCAAGCTTAGTGGCAATAAATAATGGCGATGAAATTAAGTTTACTTCTCGGCTACTTGGCAAAGATATTCTTTTTGCTTGAGCAACGGCCTCCGAATACCATTTGTTGCTAAATCCTAAAATTTTCTCATCTGTGGGCATCACATCAACTTTTAGGCCGTCTATCTCCCACCTGCAAATGACTTCATTATTCTCCCGAAATCCAATCTGCTTCATTTGACCGGTCAATTCATAATAATTTGCAAGAGTTGCAATCTCTACAATCAAGTCCACATCCTGTGTTGCTCGAACAGGTGGCCGGGCGTTATCTGTTATGAGTAACCCAGTAGCGCAGCCACCGACTAGAACAAATTTATCTGCTAAATCTCCAAGTTTATGCACTGCTAATTCAACAAGTGCAACATTGGGGTCGTTTATATTCATGCTATGCGTTCTGACAATAAATTTGCCGCAAGCTCACGTTCACGAGCCGCCCCACCGCGAATAGCATCAAAAAGAGTTAAATTTTCGTATAAAAAGTTATCTTTTTCGGCAGCGACAGGCGCGGTCGGGTAGAGAGGATAAAAAGCCACGCCTCTTGTGGTTCCTTGCGGGGTTGGCCATACAGGCGGCAATTCATCCGGTTGCATAATTAGATTTACTAGAGGGGGCGCAGCATATGCAGTTGGTATCCCTCTTGTTATTGAGCCATAAGTCGCAGGGAAAACGTATCTCGCACCATAAAGAATAAACTCTTTGAGGCTTTTCTTATCCAACCTTACCGCTTCGTCTGGTTCAGAAAGAATCAAGCGCGCTAACTTGGCTCGCCTTATGCTGGCATGTAATTCTGACGCTGAAATGGCTAATAACGTGCTTAATTCTGCATACGTGAGTAAACTTGTATTAGGTGCCAATAACTTAAATAATACCAGTAAGTCTTGTGGCTTTAATGTGATTTGCTGGTTAATTTGTCGGCTCATGACAAGTCTTCCCTATTCGCGAATAGCGAATACTGCCTTTATTTTAACAATTAAGCAAGAAATACGTAGATAATACTAGTTCAAATTTTTAATAATTGAACTTATTCTTATTACAAGCTATTATTATATATATTAATTTAATATATTAACTTAATTTAAAGTATTTTTATACGAATATTTGTTATTATTACACTAGTTATTGCAAGTTTGATTGGTTTCTGCTAAGAGATGTTGTATGAATGACAGTCAAAAAAGAAAAAAGAGCCCTCGTGTACCCTCAATAGCACTGGATGATGCTATTGAGAGAGTAATGAGAGTTTATGAAAAGGAGAGATTACATGCCGCTCCAATAGAAGTAATTGCACAAGATCTTGGGTATAAAAGCGCGAATAATGGTGCTGCACTGGGAGTGATTGCTTCTCTTCGCTATTACGGCTTGCTTGAAAGACCCCAGGAAGGAAAATTATCTGTGGCAAAAGAGGTTGAAACCTATAAATTTTCACCTTCTGAGAATATGCGAAATGATTTGCTAATCAAATGGCTTAAGACCCCTGCCATATTTTTGGAGTTATTAGAAAAGTACGAAAAGAGCCTTCCATCAGATGCTGCACTAAAATATGATCTTATTCAACTTGGTTTCATTCCTACTGGAGCAGATTCAGTTATTCAAGTATTCAAAAAGTCTATTGAATACGCTAAATTTTTTGAACAGCCCACATTAGCTGAAAATGCAAATGAAATTAATAAATTCGAGAAATCGGAAATAAAAAACACTGAAGAAGTTAACGAAGAGCCTCTACCTAAAAGCGGTTACTCAGTTCCGAAAGTTGATAACTATAATGACCTAAGCAATGATCGAATCCCAGTACGTTTATCTGGTGGCAGGCGGGCTTGGCTAGAAATACCGACTCCTTTATATTCTGCTGACAAATTACGCCTTAAAGCTCAAATTGATCTTCTTCTTACGGATGACGAGGTGGAGAACTAGTAAAGCACATTTATTCTAAATCCGGTTTTGAATCGACATAATTAGACAATGCGTTCCAAACCGGATATTTAACCATTACCGATAGAAACAAATCTGATGCTAACAGCTTATCTAACCAGTTATTAAGATGTTGATAGCCTGAACAAACAAACCATTGGTTATCAACCGCCGCATACTGCCTGATAAAAGGGAAGATAGCGGTATCCGTTATTGAAAAACTGCTGCCGCCTAAAAAAGGATTTTGGCTAAGTTTATTTTCCAGCTCGGCTAAAAATTTTTCACCCTGGATTCGATAATAACTGACCGGAAACTCGGGATAACGGTCGGCGTATTTGTAGCGATCCAGATAATATTTGAAATCGCCATCGTTCCACTGGATTAGCTTTTCCGAGTCTTCTCCTGCATCCAGCCAATGTTCGGGGTCATGTTGCGCTAACGCCCAATGCATGATGTCCAGGCTTTCGTCGATAACCTTGCCATCGGGTAGTTGCAATACCGGCACTGTGCCTTTGGCAGAAATCGCCAGCATTTGCCCAGGCTTATGTCTTAACTGCACTTCCCTTATTTCGATGGGAATCCCGGCGTACGCAATCGCTAGTCTTGCCCTAATCGCATAGGGGCAGCGGCGGAAGCTGTAGAGGATGGGTAAGGTTTTTTTCATCTTGCTCTGCAAAAATATAGGTATCACTAACTGTTTTTAATGTTGCCAGCGTGGTATTGTTTTCCAGTGACTTATCTTTGCTGATTACACAAGCAACCTTAAGGTAATTGGGCGTATAGCCAAATATCCGTTGTTTGTTTGCCCCTACGGGTTCGGAATAGCCTTCCCACAAGACCGGGAACTGCTGGTCAAGATTGGCTCGATAGAACTTCAATCGCATGTCATCGCCAAGCTGGTGCAATTGCTGGCTACGGTGTTTTTTTATCGGTTCTGGCACTGGATTGGGCAAGGTGGCGGCTTTTGTCCCTTCACGGGGCGAGTACGTGAATATATGGAGATGACCAAAGCTGACTTGTTGGATAAACTGCAGACTTTCCTGCCATTCCTGTTCGGTCTCGCCCGGAAAGCCGACGATAATGTCGGTGGTGATATTGAACAGCGGATTGACCTGCCGTAGCCGGGCAATAATAGTGGTGAACTCCTCGGTCTTACAACGCCGTGCCATCCGCCGCAGCACAGAATCCGAGCCGCTTTGCAAGGGCAAATGCAAATGTGGCATTAACCTTGGGTAAGCGAACAGTTGGTAGAAATCGTCGGTCAATTCCCAAGGTTCGAGTGAACCTAACCTGATACGCGGAACAGAAGTTTCAGCAAGAATTGCCTTGATTAAATCGACGAGATTATTGCCTAAATCGCTGCCATAACCACCCAGATGCACACCTGTTAAAATGATCTCGTTGATGTTTTGCTGGTGCAAGGCATTGATTTCGGCTATTACTTCCTGCACAGATCGGCTCTTTTCCTCGCCTCGCGCCACGGTGACAATGCAAAACGTGCAGCGATACCGGCAACCGTCCTGAACTTTGACGAAGGCGCGTTGCCGTCCACGGGTAAACAGGGAGATTGCCCCGGGTTCTGTAGACATGGTGGGCATGGTGTCCAGGTTAAGTTCAGACAAGGCTTTATCAACTAACCGGTCTTTGTCCTTATTGCTGACGACCATATCTACGCCGAGCAAAGCTTCCGCTTCCTGCTGGTTTAACGTGGCGTAGCAACCGCTGACAACTAATTTTGCCGATGGATTTTCGCGGTGGACTTTACGGATCAAATGCCGGGACTTCCTGGCGGCATCCTGGGTAACGGCGCAAGAATTGATGACGATAAGGTTCGCTGTTTCCGCTTCTCTTGTCACTTCGTGACCGGATTTTTGGAAAGCCTGCGCCCAGGTTTCCAGTTCGGCTTCGTTAAGGCGGCAGCCTAATGTTTTTAAATGGACTTTCATCAAAATTCTTTTGTGTTGTAGGGCGGATTAGCCACGCAATACCACCAGACTTTAATAGACTGCTGTTCTTTGGGCGTGGCGTAATCCGCCATTTTGCGTTTCAGAAACCAAAAGCGGCTGGTTACGGCGCACCTAACCGCAATTGACAGCTTAAGCATGGCGGCAATGTGCGCCTAACCCGCCCTACGTGCTTCGTTCAGCACATCCTATGGCTCTTTTTCTCCCGCCAAGGCTAGGCGAGCAACTTCCTTTAGCATAATCATAGTCTTGCCAATTTCCTTTTCATCGTGTGTGAGCTCGGTGTTAGTTCCGTTGGCGCGGGCGGTCTTGAGTTTAAACTCACAATGTAATTTGCATGAATCGACAAAAGCTCGCTGTAGTTTCTTTAGATTTTCCCTTGAATCGTCGCTTCCGGTCCAGCCACCAAAAATAATGGTTTCCAATATCGTGGCAAACCAGTAGTCGCGAGCCATGCTAAAATAATAGTTTTTGTCTTCGATCTCTCTAGTGCTACCTATGAGCTTAGCAAAGTACTCACGATCCTCAACATCGAGATTTGTATAGAAGTGGTCGGTAACCAGCAACTCCACAACATGCGCAAATTTGCTTCTCAGCAGACGAGTCAATATCGACGAATTCGAACTGGAGGTGAGTTGCATAAGCTCGCTACGGATAGCCTTCCAGTCTTGCTTCTTTGCATTCGGATGATCACGATAGATATCGGCTGCTGAAGCGGTACTGCAACAGACCTCGCTGAATTCCTGCTCTGCGACTGCCAAGAATATGCGCTGATCCGCAGTAGGAAAAAGATTGCGAATCCATTTCATGATGAATATCCTCGCTCTATGTAGATCCCAAATAAAAACTTATCTTTGTTATCTGGACAGTTTACTAATTTTATAAATATAAACTAAATGATAATTAAAACAATTAATTAATCCATAGGCCGGTTTCGACGCGAAGCGGCAAACCGTCAAACACCAAGTCGCCGTAGGTAAAATCCGATTAATTATCAACTCCGTCCGCTCCGTTTATTACGTGTTAGGCATTAGGTAGCTCGTATTCATATTGGACCCATTGTTCACCCTTCCGTCCAAACAAACTCCATTTACTTTGGTCTTCTGCAGTGGCCCCAAACATCCACACCTCCGCGACTGGGAGTCTGGAAACATCTACGGTACTAAAATCTATACTGGTCTGCCTGTTGAGTTTTATTCCAACCACCAATTCTGATGAATCCACATACTTCCTTAGTTTATCAATAATCTGTTCTAGCGTTGTATTAGCGTTTGTGTATTCGGGCACCAATTCCTTCATTTGCACAGGCGCAAAATTTTGGATTCCATTATCTAACCATGTGAACACCGAATCGAAATCAGATTCTTCCACACGGCTAAACCGAATATCAAGATTTAGAGCACATGACAAAAGGTAACAGAAAATGGCCGTATCCCATGTCTCTCGCTCTGGTTGCAATGAATGTGTGCGTAAGTTCTTAACATTGTCTGGCAAGCTAGACTCAGAAACCAGCTTCCTCAATTCATGCAGTTTAGGTATTACCACATTTGGATCATGGTACTCGTACTTTGTCCACTGTCTCGGAACTCGCATCACGAATACCTTAAAGCGCGGTAGGTTGGGGTGAAGAACGAACCCCAACGAAACATGGGCAATTTATTTGTTGGGGTTCGCAAGCTCACCACCAACCTACGTATTGTCGAAGGATGAACGATCATTTGCTTAACCAAAAAACCAATAAGCGACAAAAATAGCGGCAATTATGCCGCCAAAATCGGCTATTATCCCACAGGTGGCGGCATGGCGAATATGCTTGATGCCGACCGAACCAAAGTAGATCGCCAATACGTAAAAAGTTGTTTCCGTGCTGCCTTGCACTATGGACGACAGTCTTCCGGCAAACGAATCCGCACCGTGGGTTTTCATCGTGTCGATCATCATCGCCCGGGCTCCGCTGCCACTAAAGGGTTTCATGAGCGCCGTCGGCAAGGCATCCACAAAGCGGTCGTCCATACGGAATAAATGCACGATACTACGCGCACCGTCCGCCAACAAATCCAACGCGCCACTCGCCCGAAACGCGCCAATAGCCACCAACATGGCAACCAAATAAGGAATAATCGTAATGGCGGTCTGGAAGCCTTCTCTTGCACCTTCAATAAAGGCATCGTAGGCATTCACTTTTTTGTAAATGGCACCGCAAATAAAGGTGATGACCAGCGAGAACAGGATGACATTACTCATCAAGGCGGATTGCGCCAGCATTTCCTGCTGCGGCAAGTGGGCAAAATAACTGAGTAAGCCACCTACTGCCAAGGTAAATCCCGCCAGATAGGCCAAGATAACCTTGTCCAACAGATTAATCTTTTGCACCGCCGCAACAGCCAATAAGCCAGACAAGGTGGACATGTAAGTGGCAATCAAGATCGGGATGAATACATCGGAAGGGTTAATAGCGCCCAATTGGGCACGGTAGGTCAATATCGTCACTGGAAATAAAGTAACGCCAGACGTATTTATCACCAGGAACAGGATTTGCGCGTTGCTGGCGGTATCCGGGCTTGGATTTAAGGTCTGCAACTCCTTCATCGCCTTAATGCCCAATGGCGTGGCGGCATTGTCCAAGCCCAATGCATTGGCGGAGATATTCATGACGATTGCCCCCAAGGCGGGATGGTCTTTAGGGACATCGGGCATCAGGCGACTAAATAAAGGTGTGAGGCATTGCGTCAAAAGTTGGATGAAGCCGCTGCGTTCACCAATCCGCATGATACCTAACCACAACGCTAACACTCCCGTTAAACCCAAGGAAATCTCAAATGCGGATTTGGATTGGCTGAAAAGCGCTTCCATGAGCAGGGCGAAAACCTGCTGGTCGCCAAACACAATTAGCTTGACTAATGCGGTGCAAAAAGCGGCGAGGAAAAAACAAATCCAGATGATGTTAAGCACGATAGGAGTGGGTAGGAAATTTCTGCCTATTTTAGGCCCTATCGCCCAAAACCGTCTGGCCTAAACAAAAAAGGGCCGATCCATCCGTTGGGTCGGCCTTTAAATGTAGCTTACTAACAAAGAGGGAATCTAAATTCCCGAATGAATTGTGGTACGGTTTGGGCGATGTTTTTGTGAACTGGGTCACAAATTGGGTCTTTTGGCACATTCTGAATGAGGGCTCTGTGCTATTTCTGAGAAGCCGTTCACGCTTTTTGGCTTTGATTAAAATGGCTATAACGCCGCTAAAGCAGTTTCGTAATCCGGCTCGTGGGCAAGTTCATCGACCAACTGGGTATACATTACTTTATCGTCTGTGCCTATGATGACAATTGCGCGGGCAGTCAAGCCAGCAAGAAAGGTATCGGTCAGCTTGACCCCGTAGTCGTCGGCAAAGCTGGAACGGAAAGTGGACAATGGGATGACATCCTTCAAGCCTTCAGTTTCGCAAAATCGGCATTGGGCAAACGGTAAGTCGGCGGAAATGACCAATACAACGGTATTTTCCAGCTTGCTGGCCTTTTCGTTGAATTTTCGGGTGGACATCGCACAGGTTGGCGTGTCCAGGCTGGGGACGATGTTCAAGACTTTCTTTTTTCCGGCGTATGTCGCCAATGTTACGTCCGCCAATTTGCCGTTGACTAAGGTGAAATCAGGGGCTTTGCTGCCAACGGTAGGGAGTTCACCAGAGGTATGGAGCGGATTGCCTTGAAATTTGATGGTAGCCATGATGAATGCCTTTTACGTTAAATTATTCTTTAGTCTTTCTTCGCCTGATTAAGCGTTTACGTTTTTCTACTTGCCTATCGCTAAGCTTGTTTTTTTGTCCCTGGAAGGGATTGGTTGGGGATTTAAACTCCAACCGTATCGGTGTCCCGGACAAGTGTAATTTAGTCCTGAAATAATTGGTCAGATAGCGTTTGTAAGAAATCGGCAGCGCGTCGGTTTGTGTGCCGTGGATAATGACCACAGGTGGATTGCGCCCGCCCTGGTGCGCATACTTCAGCTTAATGCGGCGATTGCCGACCAACGGCGGTTGGTGTGCATCGGTTGCTTCCTTGAGGATTCGGGTCAACATCGGCGTGGACATATTGACCATCGCCGAATCGTACAGGGTGTGGACGACATCGAACAATTTGCCGACACCGCTGCCATGGAGGGCTGAAATGGGATGTTTTTCGGCAAATTCGAGGAAAGAGAGCTTTATGTCGAGTTGGCGATGAATATTGGCTTTTTGGTCGACGCTTAATCCGTCCCATTTGTTCAGGCCAATAATGAGGGCGCGACCCGCTTCTAACACCAAGCCCAGCAAATGGGCATCCTGGTCGGTAATGGCTTCGCTGGCATCAATCAAGTAGATCACGACATGCGATTTTTCAATGGCCTGCAAGGATTTGATAATGCTGAATTTCTCGATGGTTTCCGAAACCTTGGACCGGCGGCGCATACCTGCTGTGTCTACCAAGGTAAACCGTTTGCCATTGCGTTCAAAAGGAATATAAATGCTGTCCCGGGTCGTGCCGGGCTCATCGAAAACGATAACCCGTTCTTCGCCTAACAACCGATTGACCAAGGTTGATTTACCGACATTCGGCCTGCCGACCACGGCAATACCGATTCCGCCTTGGTTGTCATCAACGGCTTCCTTATCGGGTGGCAACAGTTCGTTAGCCCTTTCCAATAATTCGGGGATACCTCGCCCGTGGCTGGCTGAACACGCAATAGGTTCACCCAATCCTAAAGAATAAAAGTCATTCATTGCCGTGCCGGCATCAATGCCGTCAACTTTATTGGTGACCAATACCACGGGCTTGGCGAGTTTGCGCAAAGTGTCGGCGATGACCTTATCGGAAGCGCTCAACCCTTCGCGCGCATCGACCATAAAGAACACGATGTCGGCTTCTTCTAACGCAATTTGGACCTGTTTACGTGCGAGGTTTTCTATGCCTTCGGCATCATCCGCTATTCCACCGGTATCGACGATAAGGCAAGGCCTGTCGCCGTGTTTTAACCGACCATATTGACGATCCCGCGTCAGGCCAGGGAAATCGGCAACTAACGCTTCCCGGCTACGGGTAAGATAATTGAATAAGGTGGATTTACCCACATTGGGGCGGCCTACTAAGGCAATAACGGGCAACATGGTTATCGGGCTTTTAAGGCGGCTAAAGTACCGTCTTTGGCATAAATATAAACGGTATCGCCGACTACAATCGGCTTGGCATCAATGGCATCTCCAGCAACTTGCACGCGCCCCATCAGCCGCCCGTCCGTACTGCTCAGCCAATGGACATAACCTTCAATATCACCAACGACGACATAACCTTGATAATGGGCAGGTGACGTTAATTTACGGCCATGCAAATCCTTTTGCTCCCACAAAGACGAGCCGGTGCGCTTATCCAATTGCAGCACATGACCAGAAGAATTTGAAATATAAAGATATTGGTCATCCTGGCTTAAGCCGGTATGGGAGGAAACGGCTTCATTGCGCCACAACACATCGCCGTCCAGGATTGAAACAGCGGCAGTACCGCCGTTATAACTCGCCGTATAGATTACGCCGCGTGATTCAATGGGATCGACATCTATATCGACCAGACGCTCCACTTCTGAGCGACCCTTGGGGATGGTGACGCTGGCTTCCCAAACATATTTGCCGTCGTCCAAGCGCAAGGCCATTAACTTGCCGTTATCGTAGCCTTCAATGAGGGTGTCTTCGATGATGAGCGGAGCGCCCGTGCCGCGGACTGTCAGTGCGGGGACGTTATGTTCGTAGCTCCAAATTTTTTGTCCCGTTTTTTCATTCAAGGCGATTACTGAGCCATCGGTAGTGCGTAAGATAACGATGCCGTCGGCAACCACGGGGACTGACAGTACCTCGCTGGTTACGGAGGTTTTCCAAAGCGTGCTTCCGTTTTCAATGTTTAATGCGATGATTTCGGCATCGTTAGTGCCTAAAATGACGGACGTAAGCCCTAAACCCGGGCCTCCTGAAAAATGTACGGCATTCTCTTTTTCGTCTTCAATTTCAACTTCCCAGGCCAATTTTCCGGTGCTCAAATCTCTGGCCTGCACTAATCCATCCCTGTCCGCAGCAAAAATCCTGCCGCTGCCTATGGCCGGAACCAGTTTTAAAGTTTGTCCGTCCGTACCGATTCCCACACTTTCTTTCCAAAGTATGTCGGCGTTAACTTCCGGTGAATATTCGGTGAGCGGACTGGGCGGGTCGGCATTATCTGCCCCGCCAGTAAAATAGTCCTTAATGCCGGACATGGATTCGCTGGCCCAATCGAAAGCGGAACAGCCTGATAGCATCAGGCACAAGAATAACGGAAGGATAAAGCGCATTATTTTTTGGCTTCGACTTTTTCTGGTGTGGTCAGGTCATCAATTTTAAGCTGCAACAACGGTGACTGATAGCCGTTTTTAAGTGCTTTTTGGTAAGCCGTGCGGGCTTCATCCAAACGGTCTAATGCCACATACAAGTCGCCTACCAGTTCATCGTAATTATCGGAGAACTTTGCGGCTTCAGCCTGATCGACATCGTTGATGATTTGCAGGCCTTGTTCATATTCGCCGCTCGCCAGCATCAATTTGACCAACCTGATTTTGGCGATATGGCTTAATTCCTTATCTTTGCCGTCAGCGATTTTTTTCAGGATTTCTTTGGCTGCGGGTATATCGCCCTGCTGAACCTTGAATTTCGCCTGGAACAAACCACCGTAAGCGGCATAGTTGCTGTTTCCATATTGTTCCTGCAAGCGTTTTGCCAGCTTATCCACTGAATCCTTTTGGTCGGTTTCAGCCGCTTTAAGCAATTGGTCATAAAGTGCGGAAGCTTGGTTAGCCTGTTCTTTTTTGTGATCTTGCCAGTAGTTCCAGCCAATGATGATGGCAATACCCAATGTAACACCCACAACTGTTGATGTGCCGTTTTCTTTCCACCACCGTTTTAACGCTTCAAGTTGTTCTTCTTCTGTTTCGTAAATTGCCACTGTTGTTCTCTGGTTAATTTATTGAATTTTTTGGATTCTATCATTCATTTCATCTGAATGTTATTCGGATAGACAAAATGTTGATGCTTGTTTTATGCTCATAAGCCAGCTTCGGTTAAGCTTTTGTCACTGACATTCCTGGAGTTGCTGTTGCAAAAAGCTGATGGCCTGATTTTGTGGCATGGTCTGTTGTTCAAGCCCTTTCCTCAGGCATTTGATGCTGACCTCTCCCTGTTCAGCTTCGTCATCGCCTAGAATAATGGCGAATTCCGCACCCATTTTATCCGCTTTTTTGAACTGGCTTTTAAAACTGCCACCCTCAGCCGATATTTGCAATTTTAGGCCAGGGATTTCATTTCTAATGGTTTCTGCAAAACGTAAGCCCTCCCGCTCCGCTTTCTCGCCCACCCGTACCATATAAGCATCAACGGGTTTCGCCACTGGAATATCATTGCGCAGTTCCAGCAAAGCCAGCAAGCGTTCCATGCCCATGGCAAAACCGACGGCATGGTTAGGTTTGCCGCCTAGTTGTTCGATAAGGCCATCATAACGTCCCCCAGCGCAGACCGTACCTTGCGAACCGAGTTCGTCGGTCACCCACTCAAAAACAGTAAGGCTGTAATAATCCAGGCCACGGACCAATCGGGTATTAATTTCGTACGCCACACCTAAATCTTCCAGCGTTGTGGCAATAGCCTTGAAATGCGCCAAACTGTCAGCGCCCAAGTACGCCATCAGTTCAGGGGCGTTGGCAATAACGTCCTTCATTTCAGGGTTTTTGCTGTCGAGAATCCGTAAGGGATTGGTATGCAACCTACGTTGGCTATCTTCATCCAGAATGTCCTTATGCCGCTGAAAATAAGCGACCAGGACTTCCCGATAGGCGATGCGCTCGGCAATCGTCCCCAAGGAATTCAATTGTAAGCTGACCTTATCGCGTATGCCCAACCGTTTCCATAAGCGGTGCATCAGCAAGATCAATTCGGCATCAATATCGGGGCCGGACATGCCGTAGGTTTCTACACCCAGTTGGATAAACTGACGATAACGACCTTTCTGCGGCCTTTCATGCCTGTACATAGGGCCGTAATACCACAACCTATGGGTTTGATGGTGCAACAGGCCATGTTCCAAACACGCCCTTAAACACCCTGCCGTCCCCTCTGGCCTAAGCGTCAGCGAATCCCCGTTACGGTCTTCAAAGGTGTACATTTCCTTTTCTACAATGTCGGTGACTTCGCCGATGGAACGCTTGAACAATTCCGTTTTCTCGACGATAGGCAAGCGGATTTCACTGTAACCGTAGCTGGCTAACACTTCTTTGATGATACCTTCGGCATATTGCCAAAGCGGGGTTTGTTCCGGTAGGACATCGTGCATCCCACGGATTGCTTGAATATTGGTTGCCATCTACCGAATCAATTGTTTAGCGAATGCCTGCCACTTGCTTGGCTTCATTGGAATTGGGGAATTTATCGAGCAATAAAGTCCGGTATTCATTGGCAAGCGACATATTGCCCAAAGCTTGCTCGGTTTGAATGCCAACCCATAAGGTTTCTGCCGTATGGTTCGCTTCGCTCAAATAGCTTTGCAAGTAATCTTCCGCAGCTTTGTAGTCGCCCATCTGATAACTTATCTTTTGCATTTCAAGCAATGCCGCCGAATATTGGCCATTCATGTTTAATGCCCGTTTGAGCAGTGCGATGGCTTCTGGACGTTGCCCCATTCCCAAATGGCAACGTGCGGCATTGGTTAAAGCCATCCACTGCCTATCATTTAATAGATTTGACGAAGCTGTCGTCAGTAGCGCCAATCCCCTGTCGAATTGCCTACGTTCACAGAGAAATTTGCCGTAATTATTTTGTATGCCAATATCATCCGGCGCTAAGCCCAGGGCAGCTTCATAATGTTGCCTGGCTTGGTCGAAATGCGTGATTTTTTCGTACAGGAACGCCAATGCACTGTGTGCCTTTGCGTTATTGGGGTCTTTTTCCAGCGCCAGCAGCAGATTTTCCTTAGCTAATTTCAGCTTGTTAAGATCCATGTAGCGGATACCCAACTGCAAATAAATTTCCGTCGGCTTTTCTGCTTCGGGGGTGGTATCGGAAAACCAGGAACACGCCGATAACGTCATTACGAGCACCATAATCCCAACTCGGGCCATGATATCAGTCGATTTACGCGGCATGTTCGACACTCGCCGTTTTTAGTTTCAGGTGCCTGCGACTTTTGTCGGCGACTTGCCCGACCAGTTGGCCGCACGCTGCATCAATGTCTTCACCGCGGGTTTTCCGCACGGTGGTCACAATGCCGGCATCGTTCAATAAGGTCTTGAAACGATGGATGGCATTGTTGCTGGAACAGGTGTAAACGGAATTGGGGAATGGGTTGAACGGGATCAAGTTCAGTTTTGACGGCACGGTCAAGAGCAGCTTAATCAAGCCGTATGCGTCCTCGATTGAATCATTGATGCCATTCAACATGACATACTCGAACGTAATGGTGCGCCTGGGCGCCAGTTTGGCATTTTCCCTGCAGGCTTCAAGCAATTCGTCAAGAGGATATTTCTTGTTGATAGGGACAAGCACGTCACGCAATTCGTCCGTTACCGCATGTAATGAAACCGCCAAGCTGACATCGCATACTTCAGTTAAGCGGTACATGGCAGGCACTACGCCGGATGTACTGATAGTCACCCGCCGTTTGGAAAGCCCATAAGCAAAATCGTCCATCATCAGGTTCATGGCGGCAACGACATTGTCAAAGTTCAACAACGGCTCGCCCATGCCCATCATGACCACATTGGTGATTTTTGCTTCTTGTCCCAAGCGGTCTTGGGCGATCTTGACTTGGCCGATAATTTCCGCCGTCGTCAAATTGCGGTTAAAGCCTTGTTGGGCGGTCGAGCAAAAGGTACACGCCAAGGCGCAGCCGACTTGCGAAGACACACACAACGTGCCGCGATTTTCTTCAGGGATAAACACCGTTTCTATACGGTTGCCGCAACCCGTCTCGACGACCCATTTGCGTGTCCCGTCGCTGGCAAGCTTTTCCAGCACGATTTCAGGTGTCGTTATATGGCAGTTTTCTTTTAGATAGGAACGCAACGCTTTGCTGAAATTGGTCATCAGGTCGAAGTCAACAATGCCTTCTTGATAAATCCATTTCAATAATTGGGTAGCGCGGAAAGGCTTTTCGCCTAACCCGACAAAGAAAGCCGTTAGGCCTTCCCTGTCGAAATCCAGCAAATTCAATGACGTTTGCTTAGCGGGTGCGAGGGCAGAGTTCATCGTTTGAGAAAAAATAAGCAATTTCCCGTTCGGCGGTGGCAAGTGCATCCGAGCCGTGTACCACATTTTCGTCGATGCTGTCCGCGAAATCGGCACGTATCGTTCCAGGTACGGCTTCTTTTGGGTTGGTGGCCCCCATAATTTCACGGTGCTTTAGGACAGCGTTTTCACCTTCCAGGACTTGCATAATGACGGGGCCTGAAACCATGAATGCGACGAGATCCTTAAAAAAACCACGCTCTTTGTGTTCTGCATAAAAACCTTCGGCTTGCTCTTGGCTCAGGTGCAGCATTTTGGCGGCAATAACTTTAAGCCCATTTTTTTCAAAACGGCTGTAAATTTCACCGATGATATTTTTTGCAACGGCATCCGGCTTGATGATCGAGAAGGTGCGTTCTATCGCCATATTTTTTGAAACTCCAATATTATTAAATTAATGCATTATTATAACCGAACCATTAGGCCTAAGACTGAATTAAGGCATACCATCCAAATGTGCGCCTTCTTTTTCCGGGACGATCAAATCTTCTGGGCTGACACCCAAAATCAAAGCCGCAGGGCTGGCGATAAAAATGGATGAGTAAGTACCGAAAACCACGCCAAACAACAGGGCAATAGAAAAATTATGGATGACTTCCCCGCCTAAGAAAAACAGCGAAACCAGCACCAAAAATACGGTCATTGAAATCATGATGGTACGGCTTAGGGTGTCATTGACCGCGATATTCATCATATCTTCGGTCGAAGTCTTACGCATTTTCCTGAAATTTTCCCGAATCCGGTCATAAACAACGATGGTATCGTTTAATGAATAACCGATCAGGGCAAGGATGGCCGCCAACACCGTCAGGTCGAACTCCAGGGCGAATACCGAAAATACGCCCAATGTTACGATGACATCGTGGAAGGTCGCAATAATCGCTCCTACGGAAAATTTCCATTCAAAGCGCACCGCCACATAGACCAATATGGCTACTGTTGAGTACAGCAAGGCCAAAAAGCCGTCCGTTGCCAGGTCGTCACCGACTTGCGGCCCTACAAACTCGACACGACGTAAACTGGCTGGCGTAGTTGTGTTTTTGTTGATGGCTTCCAGCACCTTATTGCTCAAATCTGCGCTATTGACCCCTTCTTGAAGTTTCAGGCGAATGAGGACATCTTTGGAAGTGCCGAAATTCTGCACGGTAGCATTCGTAAACCCTGATTCGTCTAAAGTCTTACGAAGTACTGCCAGGTCGGCGGTTTGTTGATAGCCAACTTCAATCAGCGTGCCGCCCGTGAAATCAATGCCCATCTGCAAGCCACGCACCGCCAGTGAGACAATCGCAATCACCATCAGGATGCCTGAAAAGGTCATCGCAATTTTTCGGTTACCAATAAAATTAATATGTGTAGTTTTCATAGTGCTTGTGAGTTGTTGCAGGATAAAGGTTATTTGTTGGGCCTAAATAGATAGTTTCTCTACCCTGCGGTTGCCATAAATCCAGTTTATCACCATCCGGGTGCCGGCAATGGCGGTAAACATGGAGGACAAAATCCCAATGATCAGTGTCACCGCAAAACCTTTGACCGAACCCGTACCAAAAGCGAACAACACCACAGCAACCACCAGATTGGTGACATGCGAATCCAAAATTGTCCCGAATGCCCTGTCATAACCCATGAAAATAGCGGTTTGTGGGGGGTGGGCATTCCTGATTTCTTCTCGTATCCGCTCAAAGATCAAGACGTTAGCGTCTACGGACATGCCGACAGTCAGGATAATCCCCGCGATACCGGGCAAAGTCAGCGTCGCCTGCAGCATCGACAAAATGGCCACGACGATGACCACGTTAAAAGCCAACGCAATATCGGCAATCATGCCGAAGACTTTGTAATAACCCGCCATCAGCAAGACGACCAAAACAAAACCCACAACAAACGACAAAACGCCTTTATTGATGTTGTCCTGCCCTAAACTTGGGCCTACGGTGCGTTCTTCGACGATATCTACCGGAGCCGCCAAAGCGCCCGCCCTGAGCAATAGGGCAAGATTTCTGGCTTCTTGTGGGCTGTCCAAGCCTGTGGTCTGGAAACGCTTGCTAAAGACGCCCTGAATGGTCGCCACGCTGATGACTTTTTCGACCAATTCCTTATGACGGATTTTTTGCCCATCGACCAATTTGGTCTCAACCTTGTTTTCGATAAATACGACGGCCATTGGCTTACCGACATTGGCTTGGGTCAGTTTGCCCATTTTTGCTGCGCCCACGCCATTCAAGGAAATGAATACCGCAGGCCGCCCGTCTTGGTCCATACCGGATGACGCATCCACAATCTGGTCGCCCGTGACGATGACGCGTTTGTCCAGCAGTACGGCATTCTTGTTTTTGTCATAGTACAACTTGCTGCCGACCGGTACATGGCCTTCAACCGCCTTTTGCACGTCATGATCGACATCGACCAAGCGGTATTCCAAGGTCGCAGTCGTACCCAAAATTTCCTTGGCACGGGTGGTGTCTTGTACACCGGGCAACTGCACGACTATCCGGTTGTCGCCTTGCTGTTGGATGACCGGTTCGGCAACGCCCAACTCATTGACCCGATTCCGCAAGGTCGTCATGTTCTGCGCGACGGAGAATTTTTTCACTTCACGTGCATCGGCATCTGACATCTTTGCCCATAATTGGTCTTGCTCAGGTGGCTCGGTAACCTTCAGCCCCCTGAAATCCTTGTTCAATATGTCGAAAACAGCCGCCTTATCTTCGGCGGATTTTAACTTAAGTCTAATATAGCCACTGTCTTTGGATACGGATTGGTAGCGTATTTTCTTATCTCGCAATGCCAACCGCAGGTCTTCGGTGTATCGTTCCTCGGCTTGCTTGACCGCCGCATCCATATCGACTTCGAGCAGGAAATGCACCCCGCCGCGTAAATCCAGGCCCAAATACATGGCTTTAGCGCTGATGGATCGCAACCAGTGAGGCGTCGTTGGTGCAAGGTTTAGGGCAACCGTTCCGTCATTGCCCATTTGATCCCTGAGCAAGTCGGCAATTTTCAACTGGTCATCGGTATTGTTGAAACGCACCAAAATTCGGCCATCCGTAAATTCAAAGGCTTTTGGTGTGACGCCATTCGTTTTGATGCTGGCTTCGATTTTGTTGGCCTGATCTTGGGTAAGGGTGTTGGTGGATGACACCTGTACAGAAGGGTCTTCGCCGAACAGGTTAGGTAACGAATAAATCAGGCTGATGAGGAAAATGCCCAGTATCAACAGGTTTTGCCAAAGAGAGTAGTGGTTTTGCATGTGTTATTCCATCAATTAATCTGCACGGGGATTTACGGTTATTCCCCAGAAAACCCTGCGGTGTAATACGGCCTGTTAAACATTGGCCTTTTTAGTGACGGCCTTATAGGTGCCTTTAGGCATCATGCTTTCGATGCTTTGGCGTTGTACCTGGATAAAGAGATTGTCGCCGACTTCCAGTTTAACGAAATTATCATCGAGATCAGCGACTTTACCCAAAATCCCGCCCGATGTGACGACTTCAACGCCTTTTCCCATGGCCGCCAGCATTTGCTTTTTTTCTTTGGCGCGTTTCGCTTGTGGACGCAGGAACAGGAAATAAAAAAACACCAGAATACCAGCCGGGAACAATAGCCCTTCCATGCCAGGTGATTGCGCGGCAGGTGCAGCGGCTAAAGCGTCAGAGATAAAGAAACTCATGGTTATCCTCAGTTTTTAAGCATGTTGTGAGATAATTTCCCATTATGCCACAACTGGCGCAACTTTTCCTCGTTGTTGGTAAAACCGCTTGACAAAAAATTCCAGCTCTTTATTTTCGATGGCATCCCGCAGTTCTTGCATTAGATTCAAGTAGTAATGCAGGTTATGTAGGGTATTCAGCCGAGACCCCAGCATTTCCTTGCATTTGTCGAGGTGGCGCAGGTAAGCGCGGGAATAATTGCGACAGGTATAGCAGGTACAGCATTCGTCGACGGGATTAGTGTCGAATTCGTATTGGCTATTCCTAATTTTGACCACGCCGAAAGTGGTAAACAAATGGCCGTTACGGGCGTTACGCGTCGGCATCACGCAATCGAACATATCAATTCCGCGCCTGACGGACTCCACCAAATCCTCCGGCGTACCCACTCCCATCAAATAACGGGGCTTATCGGCAGGCATAAGCTTGTGGATAGCATCCAGGGTCTGCATCATTTCTTCTTTGGGCTCGCCCACCGACAGGCCGCCGATAGCATAGCCATCAAAACCGATGTCAACCAAGCCGTCTATGGATTCTGCGCGAAGATGCTCGTACATCCCGCCTTGCACGATACCAAACAAGGCATTCGGATTGTCGCCGTGTGCGTTTTTGCTGCGCTGTGCCCAGCGTAAAGACAAGCGCATGGAGCTTGCGGCTTCGTCCACGGTTGCAGGATACGGCGTACATTCGTCGAAAATCATCACAATATCCGAACCCAAATCCCGTTGCACCTGCATGGATTCCTCCGGGCCCATAAAAATCTTGCTGCCGTTTATCGGGGATTTGAACGTCACGCCTTCTTCCGTGATTTTCCTCAAATCGCCCAGGCTGAACACCTGAAAGCCGCCGGAATCGGTGAGAATCGGCTTTTGCCAGTTCATAAACCCGTGCAAATCTTGGTGCGCCCTGATTACATCCGTACCTGGACGCAGCATGAGGTGAAAAGTGTTGCCCAGGATTATTTGTGCGCCCAGGCTAGTCAAGTCGTCCGGGGTCAGCGCCTTTACCGTGCCGTAGGTGCCGACGGGCATGAAGACGGGGGTTTCTACAGTGCCGTGGGTTAGGGTTAATTGACCTCGGCGGGCATAACCGTCCTGTGTTGTTAGTTTAAATTCCATTTTTTTATTGTAACTGATGGAGGGGTTTGTTGATGCGGTTGTTATGTAAATTACGTTCGTGGTGAGCTTGTCGATCCACGAACGGAATCGATATCCCCTCGCCCCTTGTGGGAGAGGGTTAGGGTGAGGGGTATTTAGGTGTCGCTACCGCGACTATTGATTTTTATGTGGGTTCTCGTACCTACGGACGAGATACTTTTCTTTGCGTGGATGAGCGACATGGATGTTGTGAATGCGGAAAATGCAGGAGCACAATCCGCCAAAGAAAAGTATCCAAAAGAAATCCGCCCGATGCCGCTTACTTCCTGCGCTTCTCGCATTTATCGGGGGTTGTCAAAAGGGATTCCCTGTCTCTTTGACAACGTGCGGCATCCCTGCCGCACTCCTACGGGCTATTCCCGATAAATGCTCCGATGCTCGGCGCGGCATACGGGAATGGGTGGATTTTTAAATGTAGGATGTGCTGAACGAAGTGTCTCGTTCGCTGACGCATCCTATGGCTTTTGTTTATTTTTGCGAATGCTTAAATAATTCGCCAATTCCTGGCATTGTTGGTCCAGATTCAGAAGCAAGAAGCCCGGTTTCAGACCTGCTGAATAATGCTTGTAGAACTATGTCCCTAGATGCCTCACCAATCTCTCTGTCTTTACTTAATGACAAATAAAGATAAGTAAGTAGCTCACGTTCTTCCGCATCCCTCATCAAATGAAATGAGCTAAAAATTAGTCTTGATAATGTCCTTACTAAGAATGCATAAATTGCCAATATAGAACCGAAAATAACTACACCTTGGATCGTGTTTACATTCATAGCAATTTCATGACCACCAAGCCACGAAACATATAAATCTCGGAAATACAGAATACCTAATAAGACAAATGAAACTAATGCTAAAAACCATAATCCGCCTTGGAAACCATATTTTTTTGCCGCTTTTTTCCAATAAGTTGCTGGTTTTTCTAGCCTTAATTTTTCTTGATAAGTATTTTCTAAATCGGAAACTCGAGTTTCGCAATCCTTCATGTACTTATTAAAGCCCTCTTTATTGGTATCCTGTGATGTTTTGAAATCTTTAGCCGTATTAATTAACCAATCTTGCCAACCATTTTTGATTTCAGTATCCCAGTTTGAAAAGTTGTCTGTGAAGCTTTCAACTTTACCAATAAGTTGAGTAGTTGTTTCGTCTAATGTACTTCTAAGATGCTCCAGTGAGGCTTGTTCACTTATGTGCCTTTTCGTCAAATTAGAGTCTTGATTTAAAAACTCGTAAGCAAGCACTGAACCTAAGAAAGATTCACCATTTGTTATGTTGGAAGCTTGTTTCCTTAAAATTAAATCTAGAAAAGCAGTTGCTGCATTTTCTCCAAATATTTCATAACACTTTATAAATTGATTAGAAAATGGATGCCCACTCCAAAGCCAACTGCTTTGTAATGAAATACTTTGGAATAAATTGTTTAGCTGTTGATTCAGTTGGTTTTCATCCCAACTGTCTAAAATATTTTCCCAACCTTCTATAGTGCTTACTGCGTTAGATAAAATACCATGAGCATCTAAATGTTTATGAACATTAGATGTATTGTTTTGTGGTGAAATCGCAGCTCTTTTCTCCTCCCAATATTTAGCTTCGGCTTTTAAGAAATCTATTAATTCTTTTAATCCCTCAAAAGGCCAGTTTTTATTGGAAACATCACTAATAGCAACAGATATTTTTCTGTTCATAGTAAACTCCATAATTAATCAAAGAGTTGCGGAGGCATAGCGCTGTAGCTTGGGGGGCACAAACCCTAACATAACACGAACCATTAAATTTGTTGAGATTCATAAGCACGGTAGGTTGGGGTGAGGAACGAACCCCAACATGACCCGATCATAATAATTGTTGGGGTTCACAAGTTCACCCCAACCTACAAGTGCCCGCCATCTCCCGTATGCCGCGCCGAGCATCGGAGCATTTATCGGGAATAGCCCGTTAGGGGTGCGGCAGGGATGCCGCACGTTGYCAAAGGGACAGGGAGG